>CBJNAR010000514.1:0-3955 GCA_966434075.1 uncultured bacterium | reverse complement strand
CCGCCCAACGGCTGGCCCCGCCTGACCTGTCACATCTGCGCCTGGACGACCTGGTGCGGCGCATGGGGCAAGGGCCGCTGGGCGATCTGGATGAGAGCTTCCGCCGCAGCTTCTTTCGCTCGCTGATGGAGGAGCAACCCGACGGCACGGTGCGCCCGCGGCTCACACGCGAACACCATATGGCGATCCTGCACGCCATGTGGGACCAGCGCCTGGCGCCCGTGCTCGACCGCGTGGCCTGCCCCATCCTGGGCATTCTCGCCGAGGCGCCCCAGCCCGTGGACAAAGCCGACCCGTTCCAGGCGGCCAAGCAGCGCACGCTGGCCCAGGCCGCCCAGCACGATAACGTCCACATTGTCACCCTGCCCGACACTATCCACGACATCCCGCTGCACCGGCCCGAAGAACTGGTCCGCCTCATCGGCGATTGGCTGGCGACGTTGCCGGCGCCGGACTAAGCGGTTCCACACCAGCCTTGTCACTCTGAGCGCAGCGAAGAGTCTCGTCCTTATCCCGAACGAGACGGAGATTCTTCGCTCCGCTCAGAATGACAATATTGGTGTATGGGACTCCTATGCGGCCAGCGGCGGACCGGCAGGGCAATAGGCGCGGGGAACTTTCACGGCCCCGCGTTTGTTCTGTCTATAACCGCCCCACCCACGCGGGCGGACCGCCGCAGCGCAAAGGAGTACCGCCGTGCTGATCCTCTTGCTGGTTGCCTTCGTGGCCGGGGTGCTGACGATCCTCTCGCCGTGCATTTTGCCGGTGGTGCCCCTGGTGCTGGGCACGGCGAGCGGCGGCGGGCGCGCCCGGCCCCTGGGGATCGTCGCCGGGCTGGCGGGCAGCTTCACGCTGTTCAGCGTCGTGTTGGCCTCCACGCTGGCGGCGCTCGGTCTGACCACCAGCACATTGCGCGGGGGGGCGGTGCTGACGCTGGCGGGCTTCGGGCTGGCCCTGCTGATCCCGGCACTCGGCGGGCGGCTGGAGGCGGCGCTGGCGCCCCTGGCCCGCGTGGGCGCTCGTGCCACCGGCGGGGCCACCCGGCGGGGCGATTTCGCCGGCGGACTGGTGCTGGGCGCGGGCCTGGGCCTCATCTGGGCGCCCTGCGCCGGGCCGATCATGGGCGCCGTGCTGGCACTCGCCGCCACCGGGGGCGCCTCGCCGGTGACGGCAGCCGTGGCGCTGGCCTACGCGATGGGCGCGGGCGTGCCCCTGCTGCTCATCGGCTACGGCAGCCGGGCGCTGGTGGCCCGCATGCGCGGAGCCGCCCGGCGGGACGGCGTGCAGCGCGCCTTAGGCGGCCTGATGCTGCTGGCCTGCCTGGCGATCCTGTTCAACCTCGATCTGCGCGCACAGGATACCGTGGCAAACGCCCTGCCCGCCGATTGGAGCACCCGGCTCTACAGCGTCGAGCAGCAGCCGGCGGTGGCCCAGGAACTACGCGCGTTGCAAGCCCCGGTGCCGGCCATCGCCGCAGCCACGGTCGCGCCCGCGCCCCCGGCGCCCATGCAACCCGCCATACAGAAGGAGTCCCCGGCCATGGCCGAGCAATTGCAGCCTACCGCCGCCCCCACCGCTACCCCGGCGCGTGCGCCCGCCGCCGCCCTCCCGGCGCCGGTCGAAGCCAATTTGCCCGCCGCCGTCACGCTGCAAAACATCGGGCAAGCACCGGAGCCGGTCGGGATCACCGAGTGGATCAACTCGGCGCCGCTGACGCTGCAGCAACTGCGCGGGCAGGTGGTGCTGGTCCACTTCTGGACCTTCGCCTGTATCAACTGCATCCACGTGCAGCCGCATGTGAAAGCCTGGTACGATCGCTATCACGCCGCGGGCTTCACTGTGCTGGGCATCCACACGCCGGAGCTATCCTTTGAGCGCGAGATCGCCAACGTGCGCGACGCCGTCAAGAAGGATGAAGTGCGCTTCCCGGTCGCCTTCGACCCCAAGTATGCCACCTGGGGCGCCTATAACAACGGCTACTGGCCGGCTTTCTACTACGTGGACAAGCAAGGGCAGATCCGCTACACACACATCGGCGAAGGCGATTACGCCGGCCAGGAACAGGCGATCCGGCAGCTACTCCTGGAGCCGGCAAGCGGCAGTTAGCCACCGGCCTCCGGCGCTTTGCGGTGTACAAACCAGTTTCCGACCAGCCCACCGGCCCACCCACGCTGTAGGGGCCGGTTGGAATCCGCCTCGCGCTAACCCACCCGCGTTGTAGGGGCCGGTTTCAAACCGGCCCGCGTGCCCTACCGGCGTTGTAGGGGCCGGTTTCAAACCGGCCCGCGCTACCCCACCCGCGTTGTAGGGGCCGGTTTCAAACCGGCCTGCCGCCCTATCGGCTCAGGCTGGGGATAGCGCGCCGGGATGGCCACGTCAGGAATCGAGGCCCCAGACCTCGGCCAGCATGCGCAGCATCTCTTCTTTGTCCAGCTCCTCGCCGCAATGCGGGCAACGCAACACGCCCGTGCGCCCGGCAGTCGGGGGCCGAGGAGCGCCCGGCGGCGTGGGGGCGTTTTGCGCGGCAGGCGCCGGCGGGGCCGGGCGCATCCAGGCGGGCAGGTTGGCGAGATCCACGGGCGGCGGGGCGGCGCTGCCGGCGCCCGTGCCCGTGCCGCTGCCCTGCAGGGCCAGCCACTCCGCGAACGACATGGCCGGGCCGCCGCCCTCTTCCTCCCCCGCCTGGAGCAGATCGCTCAAGCTGAACGACTCGACTGGGGGCGGCGCTGCGTTAGGGGCCGGCGGCCCGGCGGGTACCTCAGTAGATGCCCCTTTAGAGGCAGGCGCGGGCGGTTCCGGGTCCATGTAGAAGGGCGGGACCTGCTCGAAGCTGGCGGTAAAGGGATCGGTGGAGTGCGGGCCGGCGGGCGGCACGGCGGGCAGATCGGGCGGCGGCACCGGGGCGCCGGCAAACGGGGCGGCGGGTGCCTCTTTAGGGACAGGCGCGGCGGGCGGCGCAACGGGTTGATCCGCCGGGGGCGGCGCGGGCCGGGCAGCCGGGTTCAGCGATTCGGCGGTCAGAGCCTCCAGATCCAGGCCCGCGGTGAGCCAATCGGCGTCCGACGGTCCGGCGGGGTCCGGGGCCGCAGCCGCGGTAGGCGCCGGGGCGGCGGGCGGCGCCATACCGGGGAGCAGCACATCGGGGGGCGGGGTGGTGCTGCGACCGGTGTCCCCGGCGTCGTTCAGCAGCGCGTCGAGGCTGCCTCCGTCGCCCAACAGCCAGTCGGTCTCCGAGAGGCCGGGCGCCGGCTCCGGTGCCGGCGGCACGGCAGGCGCGGGCAGCGGGGAGGTGGTGGGCCGCCGGGGCGGCGCGGCGGGCGGCGCGGCGGGCGTCGGTAGCGGGGCGGTACCAGGCCGGGGCGCCCCGGCGAACGGAGACGGCACATCCGGGGCGCCGGATGGGACCGCCGGCGCCGGGGCGGGGTCGGGAGCCGGCGGGAGGGCGGTCTCCGCGGCGGCGGGACCGGGCGGCTGGGTGGCCGTCTCGGCCTCGACGCCGAAGACTTTGCCCAGGCCCACCACGCGGGCATCGGGCGAGAGGATCTTGATCTGCACGCCCTGGCGGCGCATGGCCCTGTTCAGCGCCTGGAAATCCTCCATCTGGTGCAGGATGCGCACCCCGCGCGGCACCCAGAGCAGCACCGGCTCGGCGGGAGCGCTCCCGGCCCGCGCGGTGATTTTCGTGAGCAGGCTGTCTATCGTCTCGTCCGGCAAAACCGGGATGATGTCGGCCACAGCCGGCTACCTCGTTTCTGTGTCGGGCTGTTCGCGCCGGCGACGCTCGGCGGCCGCGGCCCGCTGCTCGTCCAGTTCCTGCAACTGGTCCAGCGTCAACCCACCAGCGGCACGCTGTTCCAGCAGGTCCAGGTAGACATCCTGGGGGTCGGTGCTGACCGGGATCTCGTCCTCGGTGGACGTCGGAGCGGCTTCCGCCGCAGCCCGGCGCGCCCGGCGC
>CBJNAR010000513.1:0-3956 GCA_966434075.1 uncultured bacterium | reverse complement strand
CGCCCCGCCCGGCCCACCCCGGCACGTAGCCCACACAAACGCAGGGGCCGGTTTCAAACCGGCCCCTATAGGTACAGCCGAGGTATGGGGTCCGGCTACGGTGCCGCGATAGTCGCCGGCTCCCCGGTAACGACCGGCGGCGGCAGGATCGTTGGCGGGGGCGAGGGCGGGGGCGGCGTGGTGGCGAACGGCGCTGGAGTCTGCGGCGGCGGGGTAGGCCAGGGATCCCCATAGTGAACCGTCCTGGTGCCCTGGAAGGGCGGGCATGTTATGAGCGATCCCAATTGCTCGGCGGGCAAGCTGGGGTCGTTCAGCGCCAGGCGGAACCGACCACCCTCGGCGGATGTCTCCCAGGCATTAACCTCACCAGCCCATACATCGAAGATATATGCTAGATAGTGTACGGTGGCGCCCTTGATATTCCCGGCGCCGGGCAAGCGGGAGATATCGAAGTCGCCCTTGTAGATGACTAGTACGTGCGGCGGATCTTCGATTGTTAGCGCATCCGGAAGGCAATTCAGGCCGAGCGCGACTATTTCTTCGCGCGTCACAGGGCGGACCAGCAGCACTTGTGCCTCTCCCGTAAGGTCCATTTGTTGGCCTCGCACTAGTTGCAGCGCGCGATCCGCTATTTGTGTGGTGGACAGTCCCACAAAGTTACCGGGCCGGTAGCGAATATGCTTGGCACCTGATCCAGGACTGCTATAGCTACCGGCGGCGAAGACGATCAGAATGGTGAGGAGTAAGATCCCAGCCGCCGTCAGCGCACCGATCACCATTGGTCGCATTTGCATTCCGGGTCTCCTTATGGGATCTGAGCGCCTACTTATCCGGCAGGGCGAAGTGTACTTCGCTGCTGCCGAGGGCGCTCTCGATCACCAGTTGCAGAGAGAGCGTATCCTCCGGCAGGTCGAAGGCCAGCAGCGGGTGGGTCAGCCCCTGGGCCGGCACGGTGGTATCCAGGCCGTCGCGGCCTTCCTGCTGCTGGAAGGCGCCGAAGATCTCGTTGTTCTCCAGCGGCAGCGGATAGTAGGTGCGGTCGTTGGCCTCCAGCAGATGCCAGCGGAACGATTCTGCAAGATCGTGCGGGCTGGTCTGCTGGTTGCGGGCGTCGACCCACAGCAGATAGAAGCGCCCGGTGGGCCGGATGGTGAGGCGCTGCCTGGGCAGGACCAGGGTGGGCCGGCTTTCGGCGCGGGCCAGCGAGATCGTCCAGCCCTCGAAGTCCACCGTGCCGCCAACGGCGGGCAGCGGCGTGGCCGTCGGCACCTCTGTCGGCGGGCCGGAGGGCGGGGCCGTCGGCGGGAGCGTGGGCGGCGGCGGCACGGTGGGCACCGGCGCGCCGCCCAGCCCGCGCAGCCGGTACTTCACGGCGCGGTCGCGCAGGGCGACGAAGAACTCGCCGTCGCCCACCGGGGCCAGGGTGCCCACGGCGCCCAGTGGATCGACCAGGCCCAGGAAGCGCCCGGTGGCGTCGAAGACCTGGACGCCCTGGCTGTCGTGCACATAGATGCGGTTCTGCGCGTCCACGGCGATGGTCTGCGGGCTGTCGAGCCGTCCCGGCGTGTCGCCCTTGCCGATCAGCGTGCCCAGGAACGTGCCGTCCGCCGCCAGCTTATAGACGGCGGCGTTGTTGCGGCCCAGCAGGTACAGGATTCCCTGGGCATCGGCGGCCAGGCGCAGGTCTTCCTCCTCGGGCGCGGTGTGCCCTTGCAGCGGGTGGAGGAGGCGCCGCAGCTCCTTGCCGTGCGCGTCGAGTTGCACCAGGTTGCCGGTGTGGCCCATCGTCGCCAGCAGCGTGCCGTCGGGCAGCACCAGCAGTTCGCCGAAGCCGAAGAAGCCGAACTTGTCGTCCTTGAACGTGAACGTATCCAGCAGCCGGCCCGTCGCCCCGTCGTACTTGCGGATCGCCTGGCTGGTCACCAGGTAGACGTTGCCCGCCCGGTCCACGTTCAGCGCGTCGGGATATTGCTCGCCGGCGGGCCAGCCGGCCAGGAACCGGCCCTGGGGATCGAACTTCAAGACGCGGCCCGGATTCGAGTCGGTCACGTAGATATTGCCCGCGCCGTCGAGCGCCACGGCGCGCGAGTCGTCGAACGCGCCCGGCCCCGGCACCGTGCCGGCCACCATCTGTACCGGGTCGGCGAAGGCCGGGGTGGGGCTCGGCAGGACCGGCAGCATGGTGCGGAAGTCGATTGGTGGGGTGCTGGTCTTGGCGAACATTTCGCTGCCGGCCAGGTAGATGGGCAGGCCTACCGTCAGCAGGATAAACAGCACCAGCAGCACGCCGCATCCGGCGCCCATGCCCCCGCTCGTGCCGCTCGCCACGACGGGCGGCGACGGGTTCACCGGCAGTTGCACCACGACGGTGTGCGCGGCGGGCGGGTGCGGGGCGGGGGCCCGCAGCTCCGGCGGGACAATAACCGAATCGCCACAGTACGGGCACGTCACTGTCGTCGCGGCGCCATCGGGCTTCAGGGGGCCGCTGCAGGACGGGCATTGAAAAACCTGCGCCATCCGTGATTCCTCGTCTTCAACTAGGGCTGAACGGGTCGCTCGTGCGGGCCGCGGATCGGGCGCCTGCCGGGATCGCCGTTCGGCCCCCGGCCCGTCCGCGACGGGAAGTATGGTACCAGTATAGAGATTCGTCGCCCGGCCCACAAGGACCAACCGGGCCTGGAAGTGGTACAGTTAGCGGTACAAGCCACGGGCCGATAGTCCTTCCCGGCGCCGGAGGCCAACCCGCGCCGGCCTGCGGGGATCGCCCCGGTGGCTGCCTGTCGCATATATTATTGCGGCAGAGGCCGGCAGGGCACGCGGCTATGGCCCGGCGGCGGGGGCAATTGTGGCGCCGTGCAGCGCGAAGCTGAGGAAGCGCGGGTCGGTGGGCGAGGCTTGCTGGGGGGGCGAGTCGAAGGCGATCACGAGGTCGGGGTGCCCGGCGGTGAGGGCAGCGGGCAGGTCGAGCGTGTAGGTGTTGCTGCCCGGCCCGACCTGCCAGGTGGCGAGTGGCTGGCCGTTGACCGCGACGGCGACGGGGCGGGTGGGCGGCTGGGGCGCGGGCGGCGGCAGGCTGCCCAGGCGCAACGTCAGCCGGGCGCCCCGCGGCTGGCCGCCGCGCAGCCGGATGCTCGACCGGGCGCCGGGGCCGGCCCAGCGGAACGGCGTGCCGTCGGCGTCCAACTCGCCGATCTGGAAGCCGCGCACGAAGCCGATGTCGTCGCGACCAGGGGCCAGCGTGGTCGGGGCCGGGCCGAACCGGGTCCAGGCCCAGTCGAGGAAGATCGCGTTAAAGGTGGGCGGCACGGCGCGCGCCACCTCGCCCGACTCGTCGGGGCGGCCCAGCCCGCGCAGCAGATCGGCCAGCAGCGCGCGGGTGCGCCAGTCGCCCGGCTCCTGCTTGAGAGCATCGCGCCAGACGGCGACGGCGGCCTCCGGCTGCCCGGCCCGCACCTGCACCTGGCCCAGGTCGCGGCGCACGGCGGCGCAGGTGCGCTCCAGCCCCGCCGCCACGGTGTACTGGCTGACAGCAGTGGCGAAATCGCCCGCCGCCGTGGCGCGGGCCGCCTGGGCCATCGCGCTGTTCGCCTCCAGCGCCCGGCTCATGCCCGGCACGAAGGTAGGCAGGGTGGCGGCGATCCAGAGCAGGCAGGCCCCGCCCGCCAGCAGCGCCGCGCGACCGGGCCGCCACCCGCTGCGCCGGGCATCGCGCAGCCCCGCCCATGCCCTGAGCGCCGCCAGTGCCGCGAACACCGCCAGCACGCTGAACAACTGGTAGCGGTAGCGAAACTCGTTGTGCGTGAGCGCGCCGGTCAGCACGTAGACGGCCACCGTGCCCGCCGCCAGCCACCAGAGCGCGTTGCGTGGCGCAAGCAGCCACCCGGCCAGCGCGCCGCCGAATAGCAGCACCCAGCCCCACCAGGCCAGGAAACTGAACACGTCGCGCTCGTCGCAGT
>CBJNAR010000512.1:0-3960 GCA_966434075.1 uncultured bacterium | reverse complement strand
AGCGGCCGCGGCTAAGCCCAGCCGGGGCCGGCGCCGGACCTCGGCCAAGGCCGCCGCCCCGGCGGAGCCGGTGGCGGAAGCACCGGCCCCCGCGGCGCCGGAACCCGAGCCTGCCGCTGTGCCGGTGCCCCCGACCCCGGAACCGGCGCCCGTGGCCCCGCCGCCGGGCGTGCCGCTGGTGCGCGCGCTGCCGGGGGAGAAACTATCGGGCGCCAAGGCGCGCGCCGGGCTGATTGTGCCGGCCACCCCGGCTGTCGGCGAGGCGGCGCGTCCCACCACGCCGGCACCACGCCGAGGCAGCCGCGAGATCGTGCCGTCGTCCAAGGGCAGCGCCCGGACTGGGCTGGCGACGAAGCCCGCGGTTCCCGTCACCAATAAACCGGCGGCGCCGCCCCCCAGCATCCCGGCGCCGCGCACCGGCGTTGAGGTCGTCTCGACCGAGGTCCGCAACGAGGTGCCTTACCACTCGATGCGCGATCTGCGCAACGGCAGCATCGTGCACAACGTCACGCGCTACTCGGCGCGGCGCCTCTGGTACTACGCCATCATGCGCCACGAGGCGGGCCCGCCCAACCCGCAGGAAGTCGAGTGGGCGGGCGATGTCGGCCTGTGGCGCAAAGTCCGGCGCGCCAATGTGCTGCGCTATGACCTGGTCGGTCGCGAACCCGACGGCAGTATGCGCGTCTACTACGGCGTCACCGAAGACGGCATCCACGGCCCCTGGCGCGAGATCGACCTGAACGCGGGCGATACCGAGCAGGCCGACGGGGAGCAGGATTGGGGCTAATTGGACGAGCAAGCGCTTGAAATCGAAGTGATCCGGTCCAGCGGGCGCATCAAAACCGCGAGCGCCCGCTGGGTCGAACCGGGCAAGAAGGTGCTGGTGCGCCTGCCCGCCAATCTCGACGCGGCGGACGAACAGCGCCTGATCAGCCAGTTGGTCGCCAAAGTGCGGGCCGGCGCCCGGCGGCGCGACCTCAACCAGGACGGCAAGCTGCCCGAGCGCGCCGCCGAACTGAACCGTCGCTACTTCGGCGGGCGCCTGCAAATCGACTCCATCGAGTGGGTGACGAACCAGCAGGGCCGCTACGGCTCGTGTACGCCCGCCAACCGCACCATCCGCATCTCCGACCGCGTGGCCTCTATGCCCGGCTGGGTGCAGGACTATGTCCTGGTCCATGAACTGGCTCACCTGGTCCAGCCCAACCACTCGGCGGCTTTCTGGAAGCTGGTCAACCGCTACCCGCTCACCGAACGCGCCCGCGGCTACCTGATCGCCGTGGGGTTGGAGGGAATGGACGGCCCTGGGGACGACGAGTGAGCGCGCGGCCCTGGCGCGAGCACGTCCTGGTGCTCGCCGGGTTCACCCTGCTCACGATTGTGCTGACCTGGCCGGTGGCGCCACTGTTCGGCCAGGCCATCAACGCCTTCGGCGATGTGGTGGTGCAGATGACCACCATGACCTGGGACGCCCACGCCCTGGCGACCAACCCGTTCGGCCTGTTTGACGCACCCTTCTTCTACCCCTACGCGCACACCAACGCCTACTCCGAGCACCTGGTGGGCGAGACACTGGTCGCCCTGCCCATCCTCTGGCTGACCGGCAACCCGGCCCCCGCCCACAACTTCAACTTCCTGCTCTCGTTCGTGCTCACCGGCTACGCCACGTACCTGTTAGTGCGCGACCTGACCGGCAACCGCATCGCCGCCGTCGCCGGCGGGATCGCCTATGCGTTTGCCGGGTATCGCTTCGTGCAGAGCGGGCATATGCAGACCCTGGCGACCGAGTGGTTTCCCTTCACGCTCTGGGCGCTGCGGCGCGGCCTGCGCTGGAACCACGGCGGGTACATCGCCCTGGCCGCCGCGGGCGTGATCGGCATGGGTCTGTTCAGCGTCTACTACATCTTCTTCCTGGCGATCCTGGTTGGCCTCTTCCTGGCCTGGTGGCTGCTGATCGACCGGCGCGCCCCAGCCACGGATGCGCCGCCCATGCCACGGCGCTCGCGCCTGCCGCTGTGGGCCAAACTGGGGCTGGCCGGGGTGGTAGCCGGGATCGTCTTGCTGCCGTTCTACCTGCCCTATGTGCAGGTCAACCAGGAACTAGGCTTCAACCGCTCGGTCTACGAGGTGCAAAGCTGGGCGGCGCGGCCCTGGTACTTCTGGAACGTGCTGGCGACCAACTGGCTCTGGGCCACGCTGGTGCCCGATATGATCGGGCTGCGCGGCGAGCGGCAGTTGTTCCCCGGCCTGATCATCAGCGTGCTGGCTGCGGTGGGCCTGCTGTTTGCCGGGTGGCGGGGCGCCCCGGCGCCGGGCGATCCGCCGCCCGCCGCGCCGGTCGCCTATCCGCGCGAACGCTGGTTCTACTTGCTGCTGGGGCTGGTCGCGCTGGTGCTCACTTTCGGCATGAGCATCCGCCTGCCCGGCACCAGCACCGATATCCCCCTGCCCTATGCTTTCCTGTACGACTGGGTGCCGGGGTTTAGCGCGTTGCGCGTGCCGGTGCGGTTCGCCGCCCTGCTCAACCTGGCTCTGGCCGTGCTGGGCGGCTACGGCCTGGCCTGGCTGCTGGGGCAGATCCGCCAGCCGCGCCGGGCCGCGCTGCTCTGGGTGCCGCTGCTGGTCTTGATGACGCTCGAATACGTGCAGGTGCGCGACCTGAGCAACCACCGCGACATGCGCCCTCCGGCCTCCGGCCCCTACAGCTATCTGGCGACCCATCCGGGGCCGGTGATCGAGCTGCCCATGTACGGCAGCGACGCCGATGTCTGGTACACCTACGGCGCCACCTATCACTGGCAGCCGCTGGTCAACGGCTTCAGCAGCTTCGTGCCGCCCGGCACCGTCGAGATCGCCCATGCCATGGCGGCCTTCCCCGACCCGACGAGCCTGGCGCTGCTGCAAGGGCTGGAGGTGCGCCATGTGGTGGTGCGCTACTCGCAGTTCCCCCTGGCCGACCAACCGGGGCTGCGCAAACGGATCGAAAGCACGCCCGCGCTGCACCAGGTTTACGCGCAGGGCAGCGACGTGATCTACGAGATTGCGCCCGACCCCTGGGCAAGCCGGATTGCCGCGGCCTTGCCCGCGGACGGCTACCTCTGGGTAGACCGGGGCAGCACCAACGCCGCGCCCGCGCTCGAAACCCTGGCCTACGCGCTCAAATATGACCGCCTGCCCGCGACCCGCCTGCCGGCGCCCGCCGATCATGTCGCCGGCAACCTGACCCTGGGCTATAAGCCGTTGCCCCCGCTGCCCTACGGGCGCCCCGCCGACGTGGCCCTGGCCCCCGCGGGCGATCCTGCCGGGGGCGGCGGGGCCGGAGCCGGTGCGGGCTTCTACAAGAACCCCCTGGCCGCGCTCTATCGCCGCGATGCCGGCCTCCAGGCGCACTACGACCTGACGGTACCGGCCTCGCCCTACGCGCCGCACGGGCTGGCGATTCCGGCGGACGGGGCGCGCTTCGATCTCCCCGCCGCCCAGGGATCGGCGGGCCGCGTCGCCGATCTGCTGTTCGCCGCCTTCGCCCCCACCGAGATCACGGTCAACGGCGCGCCGCTGGCCCTGGCGCCCGGCCTCACCCGCTATCGCGGCCCGGCCAGAGACGGGCTGGACTTGCGGGCGACCTCTGGCGCCGATTCCGCCGCCTTGCTCGGCGTGGACGTGCGCGCCGCCGACGGGGCCGCTCCGGGCAGCGGCCAGGGCGAACCGCTGACCGATACGCTGGTGCTCGACTTGCAGCCCAGCACCGCCGATCCGCGTGCCGGGACCGTGACCACGAACTGGCGCATCGTCCCCCGGCACCCCGGCGGCCAGCCATTCACGCTCAGCCTCGATATCTACCAGAAGCCGTTCGGCACGCACCCCGACGGGCACCTGGGAACCTGGAGTCTGCCGTTGCCCGCGGGCGCCGAGGGCCGCAGCTACAGCCTGACGCTCGACCCGGCTGCGAAAACCGCCACG
>CBJNAR010000511.1:0-3961 GCA_966434075.1 uncultured bacterium | reverse complement strand
GGGGTTGGTGCAGGAGAAGCGACCGGTGTCGGCACCGTACTGGTTGAAGTCGGGGTGGAGGCGACCGGTGCGCTCGTTGATCAGCGCCAGCAGGTGCTCGCCGAACGCGCTGAGCGTTTTTTCGTGCGACCGGTATTCGAGGAGCTTTTTGATGGCCGGGTGGTCGCCCGCCTTGATCAGCGTGGCTTCGCTGGTGTCGGCCAGTTCGACGCCGAGCCGGGCGAAGACCTCGATCAGTTGGGGACCGCTGTTTAGGTTGATCGTCGGCACGCCGAACATCGTGGCTTGCTTGGCGACGGCGGCCAGCATTTCGTTCAACTCTTCGGCGGCGCGGTCGCGATCCACGGCCACGCGAGTCAGGATCGCCCGCCAGTGGTCGGTGTCGATCTTCACGCCGGCCAGCTCCATGTCGCCCACGGCGGCCACGCACTGGAACTCCAACTCGGCCACCTTGGTCATACGCAGCTTTTTCAACTCGGCTTGCTGGGCGCGCTGGATCTCGAACATGACCAGCGCGTCGCGGGCGGCGTAAACCAGTTGCTCTTCCGACAGATAGCCGTCGCCCTTCACGCCCACAAAGCTCTTGCGGATCGTCTTGTCCATAGCGATGCCGGCGTACTTGAGCGCAAGCTGGCGCAGGCTGACCTCGCGGGCGCGCCCCGCGGTCAACAGGCGCTCGGCCAGCATCGTGTCGAAGATGTTGCACAGCTCGATCCCGGCGATATGCTTGAGAATCTTGTAGTCGAACTTGGCGTTCTGCAAGATCTTCAGGCTGCGCGTGCTCTCCAGAATCGGCTTGAGCGGCAGCGGATCGACGCGCTGGCAATCGACGATGTAGGCCTTCTGCGGGGTCGCGACCTGCAGTAAGAGCAAGCGCGAGGTGTAGGGATCGAGGCCGTCGGTCTCGGTGTCGACGCCCAGCAGCGGCTCCGGGCCGAGCAGGTCGGCGACTTCGACCAGGCGCGCGGAGTCCTGAATGAGTTCGTAGTCGACCCCGCTCAGGCCCTCGTCGCTGCGCACGGCCACAGCCGGGGCATCCGCATCATGGCCGTTGCCGTTGACCACCACCGGCGCGGGCGCTTCCATCTCGAATAAAGCGACCGGGCCCGCCGGCAGCAGCGCCGCCACGTTGGGCGACAACGCGGCGGGCGGCGCATCGACGGGCGCAGCGGCGAGCGCCACAGGTCGGACTGCCGGGCGCGCGCCGGTGTTGTGGCCTTTCCCGGCGCTGTTGCCGCTGCGGGGGTAGCTGTTACCGTTGCGCCCGCCCCCGCCGCTCGACCCCCGACCCGCCGCGCCGGCCTGGTCCTGTTGATAGCTTTGCCAGAGCGCGGTGCAATAGCGGTCCGAGAGTGGCGCCACCACGGGCGCGGTGCCGTGGTCGAGCCAGAGATGCTGCCAGGCGAGGGCCGTCGCCGGATCGGCGTCCGGCGGGCAGAGCGGGCAGGCACCATAGTCGGTCAGGTAGCGGTGCAGGCAGACCCGGCAGAGGTCATAGCGGTGCGCGTAGGCGACGGCGGGTAGCTCGGCCCCGCAGCCGTCACAAAGCGGATGGATGGGCTGCCCGGCCGGATAATGGGCGGGTAAAAGCGTCCAGCTATGGCAGAGGGGGCAGCGGGTCTGCATAATCGGTCTCCCTGGAACAATGGCGATGCAGGATGTTTGTTCTATTATACGGGATTACCGGCCATCCGGCAAAAGCCTTGCTCAGTTATGTCAACTGCTCAATCCTGGTCAACTGCCGTTTATGTCAACTAAGAAGGTCTCGCCCCGTTCTCTTCGGCCAAGGCGGCGATGGCTTTATGCAATAGCTCGGTATTGGCGTGGAAGGCGCTGTTGCGTATGGCCTCCCCGGCAGGGAACCAGCGGGCGTCGGCCACCTCGGACAGTTGGGGTGTGATGGCGGTGGTCAGCGCGCGGATGAGGTAGAAATAGACAGTCTTGTCGATCAGCGCCCCGCCTTGCCGGAAGAAATAGTGGGTTTGCCCGAGCAGTTGCAGGATCTCGCCCTCGATGCCGGTCTCCTCCAATACCTCGCGCCGGGCGGCGGCGGCCGGGTCTTCGCCGCGCTGGACCATGCCCTTGGGGAAGCTCCAGCGGCCCAGGCGGTCGGCGATCATGAGGATCTGCGGCTCGCCCGGTGCCTCGCGATAAACAATCCCGCCCGCTGATGTGACAACCGTCGCCATAATGCTGCTCATCCCATCCGTTAAGACCGCAGTTATACACAAATTGGTGGATAACTTCTGGATAAGTGGATTATTTACGCGTTTTGCGGCACGACTTACCGGCTCCGCGCCTTGATTTTGCGGGTTGCCGCCGCCGCCTCGCGGTTGATCTGCCGAGTACCCAGCCGGGTACGATCGCGGGCCAGGCCGGCCAGCGCCTTGAGGGCCTGCCGGTCGCCCATCTGGGCCAGAGCGGTGACGGCGGCCAGCCGTGCCGCCGGGTCCCTGTCGCGCAGGCCCCGCAGTAAGGCGGGTTGGCCCTCGCGGCTGCCGATCCGGCCCAGCGCTTCGAGGACCGCCCGCCGCACCAGGGCGCTGTCGTCGTGGCTGATCTGGACCAGCGGCGCCACGGCATAGGGGTCGCCCAGGCGCCCGAGCGCATCGGCGGCGGCCCGGCGCACCCAGGGTTCGTCGTCGGCCAGCCGGCTAATCAGCCCCTCGGACGCCGTAGGAGCGCCCAGCAAGCCCAACGCCTCGCAGACATGCCAGCGCACGCCCGCATCGCCGTCATGCAGCAACGGCAGCAACCCCGGCACCGCGGCCCGGTCGCCGAGGCGTCCCAGGAGATCAATAGCGGCGCGCCGCACCAGGGGATCGCCATCGTGCAGTCGCAGCTGGAGGGCCGCCCGCGCCTGGGCGATCAGCGCTGCATCGTCATCCACCACCACCAGGATCGCCCGGCTGATCTCCTGGCGCACCGCCACCTGTTCGTCGCCGGCGGCGGCCACCAGAGCCGGCAAGGTGGTCGGAACGCGGATCTCGGCCAGCGACACGGCGGCGGTCAACCGCTCCGCGGTACTGCCGCTGCGCAACTGCGCCATGAGGGCATCGCGCACACCGGATTTCCATTGCTCGAACGGGCGTCCCTCCTGGAAAACCAGCCGGTCGGGCGCCACCAGGGCGCGCGCGTGGAGCATGTGCAAGGCATGTGCCGCCCGCCATTGCACCAGGGGGGCCGGATCGCGCAGCGCCTGGATCAGCGGACCGATGATCCGTTCGTCGCCCACCCGGCCCAGCCCCTCCGCGGCCACGGCGCGCATCAGCATGGCGGGCGCCGTGATCTGCTCCAGCAGGTACTCGCGCAACTCGGCCCGCTCGGCGGGTGACGACTCGTGCAAGCGCGCCAGCCGGGCACGAACATCCGCCGGCCCGGCGGTTAGCGCGCCAGCCTGGCGGTCGATTCCCGATTGCGTTTGTAGTATCTGCATATTGCCGCCAGACACGAGTGATGAGGGAAGTCCGCCAGATAAAATCAGGTGTTCTGTTGCTCGGCCAGTTCGCGCGCCTGCTCGATCCAGCTTTCCAGGTCGACACCCACCCCGTTGATACCTTCCGCGTCGAGCATCGCCGGTTTGGTGCCGGCCAACTGGCGAAACGTGGTGATCCCCAGTTCGTTCAGCCGCTTCTGGAATACCGGCCCGATCCCGCGGATGATAGTGAGATCATCATGTTGCTCCGTGCCGGTAGCGCCCGCAGCGGTAGGAGCAGCCGGTGTCGCCTGGGCAGTCGTATCGGGCGCCGCCTGGGTTGCAGTGTCGGACACCGCGGCGGCATCAGGAGCAGGCATGGCCGGTGCCGATGCCGCAACGGACTGATCCAGGTCCGCGCCAGGACCCACGCCGGTATCGCCGTTCCGGCTGGGCGCCTCCGCCGGGACATCCACGCTGGCCGCAGCGCTATCCATCGGCACATCGAACTCAATCGGCGCCTCCAGCGGCGAGCCCGCGCTTTCC
>CBJNAR010000510.1:0-3974 GCA_966434075.1 uncultured bacterium | reverse complement strand
GCCCGCCTTGTACTTGACCAGAACCTGGTCGCTCTCCGCCTGCGTCTTCAGGCTTTCCACATCTCCACGCTGTATATCCTTCGCCACTTGCGAAATGGAGATGGTTGTGTCGCTGTTCTTGGGGTTAAGAAAAGCGAACAGCAGCACCAGCACCGCCACCATAATGATGACGTAGACGAAGCTGTTGCGGAGCCACTTATTGTCTCCCATGTATATTCCTCCAGGGGGATGTTTCCTCAACGGAAACGCAATCCGAACCGTCAGAGATGTCTGTGTGGGCGCAGCGCAAAAAGGACCGCACCACGCGGGCACCACCGGCTGGCGTAAACTCATTATACCAAAGCGTGCGCAGACCTGTCAAAAGTTCACACCGCCTTCAGCAACCCGTGATTCCTTGCCTTGCATATAGATACGTAGCCTGCCTTATCATGGATTGTGCCATCGGCGGATTCGCGCGCGCAGTTTTGGGCTATTCTTCCGGATGCGCGGTATACGTTTCCGGTTTTAGAACTCCCACAAACGGCACGTTGCGATAGCGTTGCCGGTAATCCAGCCCATAACCGACGACAAACTCGTCGGGGATATCAAACCCGTGGTAGTCGATCTTCACATCCACGCGCCGCCGGGATGGCTTGTTCAGCAGCGCGCAGATCTTGATGCTGGCCGGGTTGCGGTTGCGTAGGTGCTCGACGATGTAATTGAGAGTCAGCCCGCTGTCGATGATATCCTCGACGATCAGGACGTGCCGGCCCTCGATGGCCGTGTCCAGGTCCTTGAGGATGCGCACCACGCCGCTGGTCTCGGTGGCGGCGCCGTAGGACGAGATAGCCATGAAATCCATCTCCAGCGGCAAATCGATCTGCCGGGCCAGATCGACGATAAACAGCAGCGCGCCCCGCAGCACGCCGACCAGCAGCAGGTCCTTGCCCGCGTAGTCCGCCGTGATCTGCGTCCCCAGTTCGCGGATTTTCGCCTGCACCGCGCTATCATCGATCAGCACTTTCTCAATCGTCGCGTCATACCACATGCGTCCAGCTTTCCTCCTGTTTGTCCAAAGGCCAATAGCGCGATCCGGCGGGATCGCCGATTACACGGGCACGAAGGTGAAGGCACGCACCCGGCGCGTGCCGGGGCCTCGCGGGGCCAGGGCCGCGCGGCGGCCCCCTGGTCCGGGCACCCACAGGATCTCCCCGCCGGCCAGCGCCAGCAGGGCCAGCGAGTCGCGCACCGGTTGGGGCACGCCGCCGTCGACCAGCAGATCCTGCAACTTGCGGCCCCGGCCTCCCAGACCCAGCGGGCGCACCCGGTCGCCGGGCCGGCGCGGGCGCAAGACGAGCGATTCCCCGGCATCCGCCAGGGCATCGGCGTCGAACACCGCGGTCCAGGGGCCGGGCGCGGGCGCGTCCTCCGGCACATGCTCGGCGATCAGCAATCGATAGCCCGCGAGTTCCACCGCACCCCGCGGCGGCAGCGGGCAGACCTCGCCGGGCGCCAGTCGCGGCCACCGGGCATCGACGGCCCCGCCACCGGCGCGGGTCAGCACGGCGCGGTCGCGCTCGCGTCGCAGCGCCAGGCCCTCCGGCCATTGCAGCACGGCTCCTGTCCGCCCCTCCGGCCCCAGCAGCGCCAGCGCCTCCATGATATGCGATGCGTCCAGGCCCTGCAAGTTCCCGGCCACCAGGGCGGCAGCCCGGCGCAGCGTCCGCCGCTGCAACGCCCGCGGCAACGCCGCGAACGGCGCCAGCCGGATGGCAACGCCGGCGCCCGTCACATCCGCGACATCCGGCCAGCAACGGTCCAGATCGGCTTCCAGCAGGGCATCCTCGTCGGCAAAGAGGGCCGTGCCGGCATGGAGGCGGCGCCGCAGGCCGGGATACTCGCGTTCCAGCAGCGGGATCAGGGTGTGGCGCAGGTAGTTGCGCCGGTACGCGGGGTCGGCGTTGCTGGCGTCTTCGCGCGGGGTCAGTCCCGCCTCGGCGCAATACGCGGTGATCTCGGTCCGCCAGGTGTTGAGCAGCGGACGCAACAACCAGGGCGGGGCGCCGGCCACCGGCACGCCGAGCGCGGCGGCCAGCGCGGCACGGTCCTCCGGCAGCGGCAGCGGCGCCCAGGGCGCCATCCCGGCCAGGCCCGCCGGGCCCGCGCCGCGCAGCCAGTGGGCCACCACCGTCTCCACCTGATCGTCGGCGTTATGCCCGACGGCGACGGCCCCGGCCCCCACGGTCGTGGCGACCCCGGCCAGGAAGGTATAGCGCACTCGCCGGGCGGCATCTTCCAGCGACCAGCCGCCATCCGCGGCCACGGCGGCCACATCTGCCCGGCCCATGGTGCAGGGCACGTCCCAGGCGGCGCAGGTCGCGGCGACAAACGCGGCGTCGGCGCCGGCCTCCGGGCGCAGGCCGTGGTCGAGATGGGCGACGTGGAGGCGCAGCCCGGCCTCCGGCGCGAACTGCACCAGCGCGTGCAGCAGGGCCAGGGAATCGGGGCCGCCCGATACGCCGGCCACCAGCGGCCCGGCCCCGGCCACGCCCGCCGCGCCCGCCGCCTGCCAGAACGCGCGCAAAGGCGCCAGGAGTGTACTCATTACGTCTTCATTATACCCGACGAGGCTTCCGGCAACGTGGAGATGGCGCACCGGCAGGTGGTGGGCGGGGTATCGCTGGTAATAACTCGCCCCGCCACCGGATGCTTCACCGGGCGGCGGGGCGAAAACAGCGCGGGCCGGATTGGCCTACTGCTGGTCGATATTCTGCAGGCTGGGCGCGATGATGCCCGAACTGCCGGCGCCGCTCGGCTGGCCCGGCCCGAGGCTGCGGTCGCCCATGCGCGGCGCGTTGAGCGGCGGCAGCGGCGGTTCGCTGCCGAGATAACCGCGCGGGTCGGGATTGGTTTGCATGGCATTGGGATCGCCCTGCGGCAGCATGACTGCTTGCTGTGGCGGCGGCATCTCGCTGAACCGGCTCATCATGTCGGTGGTGAACATGACGCGAGGCTGTTGCGACTTGGCGAGATCGCGCATCACCTCGATCTGCCGCCAGCTCAATAGTTGGGCGGGAGTCAGGTGGAGAATATCGGCGATGCGCTGGTAGTTCTCGGCTTCCTTCGCCCGCACGCGGCCCTCGCGTTCGGCGCGCGACTCAGCATGCAGGTTCGCGAGCGTCATTTCATTGAGTTGCATGTCTTTGAAGACTACGTCGATGATCTGCACGCCCCACCGCTGGGTGCGCTCCTGCAGATGTTCGCGCACGCGCTCGCCCAGCACTTCCTGCCAGTTGACGTTGCCGATAATATCGTCGGCCACGCCGACCTTGGAGAACACCTGCTGCAGGGCGGCGACGGCTTCGCGCCGGGTGGCTTCCTGCCAGTCATGGACCACATATTTGGCCCGGTACGCCGCATGGGAGATGTCGAGTTGCTCGGTGGTGCG
This sequence comes from uncultured bacterium, assembly GCA_966434075.1. Lineage (GTDB taxonomy): Bacteria > Chloroflexota > Chloroflexia > QHBQ01 > JAICKM01 > JAICKM01. Next base: position 547 of record CBJNAR010000510.1, on the reverse strand, counting down.
CCCCAGCACGCGATTGAGTAGCGTGGTGCTGCGGGTCATCAGGCGATTGGTCGGGGAGACACGGGTGCGGCGCTGAGCTTGCGCCCGCGCGCCCGGCTCCAGGGCGTCGATGCCCAGGCCCGCGCGGCTCTGGACCTGCACCCCCGCCCCCGCGGGCACCAGCCGGCCGCCGGGCCGCGCCACATAGACCGGGCTGCCCAGCGGCGCCGGGGTGGTGCCGATGAGGTGCGGCGGCGGCGGCGGCGCGCCCGGCGTGCGGTTAGCGTGCTCGATCTGGTAGTAAATGACGGCGGAGATGGTCAGCGGCGCGCCGCCTTTCAGCACCAGCTTCTGCGACGGCGTTTCCCACTCGAAGATCTGCAAGGGCAGTTCGTCGACCACGTGCTCCCACGGCCAGAGGATATAGCGCCCCGCCGTGAGCACCCGCGCAAAGCGGCCCCAGGCCTCGACAATGCCGATTTTGCCCTCGTGCTGAATCTTGATGCTCCGCACTCCCGCGACCAGGATGGCGGCCACGATGCCGATCATCACCAGCGCAAAGATCACA
>CBJNAR010000509.1:0-3974 GCA_966434075.1 uncultured bacterium | reverse complement strand
CGGGCGAGTCGCTTGCCGGGTAGACCGGCGTCAGGTTCAGGGTGATGCCGATGGGCGCCAGCGACGCGGCGCGCAGCGCGGGCACGGCCAGGCCGTGGGCCAGCAGCAGGTGGTGCCCGGCGCGCACCGTCGCCGGCAGGTCGCGCAGGCCGGGCGCGTGCGTGCCCCAGAGATGGCCCAGCGTGGCGACCACCCACGGCTCGTTGTGCGTGATCCAGCCGGCCACGCGGTCGCCCAGGCGCCGGGCCACGGCGGCGGCATAGTCGGCGAAGGCCGTGGCGGTGGCGCGGTTGGCCCAGCCGCCCGCATCCTGCAACGCCTGCGGCAGATCCCAGTGGTAGAGGGTGGCATAGGGCGCGATGCCTGCCTCCAGCAGGCCGTCTACCAGCCGCTCGTAGAAATCGAGGCCAGCCTGGTTGACTTCGCCGCGCCCCGCGGGCAGCACGCGCGGCCAGGCGATGGAGAAGCGATAGGCGTCGAGTCCCAGTTCGCGCATGAGAGCGAGGTCTTCGGGCCAGCGCCGGTAGTGGTCGCAGGCCACGTCGCCCGTGTCGCCGCTGGCGATCGTGCCGGGGGTGTGGCTGAAGCGGTCCCAGATGCTTTCGCCCTTGCCGGCGGCGGTGGGGCTGCCCTCGATCTGGTACGCCGCGGTGGCGGCGCCCCATTGAAACCCTGGCGGAAATAGTAATCGGACATCATCGTCCATCGGTCGCGTTCCTCTCTGTGGCGCGGGGGCGCCCCGGTCGGGCCGGTGGCGCGGGGTAGGAGATCCGGCGATCAGGAATGGGCGGGCGGCAGCAACACGCCGGCCGCCTCGGCGCCCACGGCTACGAGCGGCGGCGCCTCGGTGCAGCCGCACGAGCGGCGCAAGATGAGATGGGTGGGCAAAAAGCGATGGCGCGGTTCGCCCTCCGGGTGTTCAATGCGGTCCAGCAGGATATTGACCGCTTCCCGGCCCAGGTCGGCAATCGGTTGGCCGACGGTGGAGAGGGGCGGGCGGGTGTGCGCGGTCTGCTCCTGGCCGTCGAAGCCGATGAGGGCGATGTCTTCCGGCACCCGCAGCCCCTGTTCTTCCAGGGCCCGCAGCGCGCCGAAGGCCATCACGTCGCTGGCGACAAACACGGCATCCGGGTTATGGGGCAGCAATTGCTGCATCGCCGCGTAGCCGCCTTCCTGGCTGAAGTCACCATGGGCCATCAGCGCCGGGTCGGGCAATTGCCCGGCTTCCTGCAAAGCCGTGACGTAGCCCGCGTAGCGGTCGATGGTGGCGATCATGTTGCGCATGCCGGCGATGATGGCGATGCGCCGGTAGCCGTGCTCGACCAGGTGGCCGACGGCGCTCTGCGCCGCCGCCCGGTTGTCCACATCGACCGAGTTCACTTCCTGGTAGCGCGGGTGGCGCCCCACCAGCACGAAGGGGAACCCCCCCTGTTGCAACTGCTCGACGATGGGGTCATCGACCACGCTGGAGGCGATGACCACACCGTCGAGGTGGTGCCCGCGGATGATGCGGTTGTAGATGCGGTCCCCGGCGATATACTCAGCGGAGCTGTCCATGAGCATCATCAAGTTGTGGTCGGCGGCGTTGCACGCCTCGACCGCGCCCTGGATGAGCTTGGGAAAGAAGGGATCGCTGAAGACGGTGGTCGTGACCTTGGGAAACACCAGGCCCAGAATCCGCGTGCGGCGCGACGCCAGGCTGCGGGCGGCGGCGTTGGGGTGGTAGTTGTGTTCGCGGATGATCTGTTGCACGCGCGCGCGCACATCCTCGCTCACCCGCGCGTCGTCGTTGACGACGCGTGACACCGTGGATCGCGATACTCCAGCCAGCCGCGCCACTTCTTCCAGGTTCATAGGGATACCTCGATAGAATGCTTGTGGGAACGCGTCCACTCCGCCGGGCATGACCAGGAGTTCATTATGCCCTGATTTTGTGGGAGCGTTCCCACTAACCACAGTCTAGCGCGATTCCGGTGCTTTGTCAATAGGTCGCGCGCCCGATTTGCATCGGCGGCGGGATTGGTGCCTGGGGTAGCCGGCCCCGATCACAACGACGGCGCGCAACGCTGCGTTGCGCGCCGTCGCCGCCTGACCGGGCGGGGGTTAGAATGTGGGCGGTTCGTGCAGGGCGGCGTCGAGCGCTGCATCCACCGCCTGGGTGGTTGCCTCGCCCCACTCGGGCACGATGCGGGCGTGGGGATAGACTTCCTCCAGCATGTAGCGCCATGCGGGATAGTCTTCGCCTTCTTGCTCGACGATGGGCACGACGCTGCGGCGGATCGGCAGGCCCTCGACCATGAGCGAGCGGGCGCGGCGGGCGCCGGCCTCGCCTTCGGTCGCCAGCACCCAGCGCACGAAGGCGGCGGCGGTGGCCCGGTGGGCACTCTGCGCGTTGACCGCCAGGCCCCAGGGCAGGAGCACGTTGGCCGGGGTGCCGCCGGGCGGCAGGGGCAGGTCCATCACGCCGTAGGGGAAATCGGGGTGGGCCTCGCGCAACATGGTCAGGCCCCAGCTACCCATGTACTGCATGGCACAGTGGCCCTCAACCAGGTTGGCGATGTCGTAATAGGGATACGGGCGCTTGAGCGGCGTGACCTGGTAGGTGACGATGAGATCGCGCCAGAGCTGGAGCGCGGCGCGGATGGCCGGGGTGTTGAGGCGCACCTGGCCGTCCGCGGCGGGGATCTGGCCGCCCCCCTGCCAGATGAACGGCATCCAGAGCTTGACGCGGAACTCGCCCGACGCGGTGTCCATAATCAGCCCCGCGCGGGTGGGTGTCCGGCAGCGCCGGGCGGTGGCGATCAACTCGTCCCAGGTGCGCGGCACAGCGAGCCCCAACTCGGCGAACAGGGCTTTGTTATAGATGATAATGCCGGGCTGCCCTTCGGTGGGCAAGGCGTAGAGCCGCCCCTGGAACCGGCCACTGTCGAGCAGCGGGCCGTAGAAATGGGCCCGCATCGCCGGGGTGAGCAGATCGTCCAGCGGCGCCAGGTAGCCCGCGCCGGCGAGTTCGCTAACCGTACCCACCTGCACGATGTCGGGGGCTTCACCCGCCGCAAACTGGCCTTGCAAGCCGGCTAAGTAATCGGGGCCGGGCGGGATAAATTCGATGGTGACGCGGCTGCCGGGATGCTCCTGGTTCCACCCTTTCACCAGGGCCTGCCAGGCCAGGCCCCGGCTCGATACCGTCTCCCGCCCGGCGATGAGCAGGCGCAGGGTGCCCTGTTCGCCGGGGTCGACGCCCACGCGCAGGGCCGATGCCCGCAGTTGGCGCGCCACCTCGGTGAGATCGGCCACGTCGGCGGCGATGAGGCGAGTCTGTTCACGCATGCCGGTCGTGGACTCGACAATCGCCTCCAGGGCCTGGGTCACTTCGCCGGCGCTGGTGCGCTGCTGGCCCATGGCGCCGTCGATGGCCGTGGCCAGGTGCTGGGTGCGCTCGGCGGTCTGGCCGAGTTGCGCGGTGGCGGCGGCCAGGCCCGCGGCCAGGCCCCCCGTGTGCGCGGTCTGGTCCAGGCCCGCCTGGGCGGCCCTCATGGTGGAGTCCATGGCCGCCTGGAGTTGCTCGACGAGTTCGGCGATATGACGGCCTTCGTCGCGAGTGCGCGCGGCCAGCACGCGCACCTCGCCGGCGACGACGCTGAAGCGCCGCCCCGCCGTCCCGGCGCCCGCCGCCTCGATGGCCGCGTTCAAGGCCAGGATATGGGTGTGATCGGCGATCTCGGCGATCACGTCGTTGATCGCGCCGATCTGCCCGGCCTGCGCGCGCAACGCCTCCATGGCGGTGAGCGTTTCGCCCACGCGCAAGCGGGCCGCTTCGAGCGCGCTCACGGCGGAATCGACCATGCGGCGGCTGCCGGCGCTGGCCGCCAGCACGGCGTCGGCGGCTCCGGCCACTTCGTGCGCCATTGTCGTGACACGGGCGATCACCTGCTCGAACTCGGCCATCGCGGCGGCGACCTCACTGGTGGCGC
>CBJNAR010000508.1:0-3977 GCA_966434075.1 uncultured bacterium | reverse complement strand
TGCTCCAGCGCCGGGCCGTCGTTGATGCCGGGGCACAAGACCAGTTGCGTATGCGCCTGGATGCCGTGCGCGGCCATGCGCTGCAACTGCGGGATGATCTCCGGGGCGCGCGGGTTGCCCAGCATGCGGCGGCGCAACGCCGGGTCCGTGGCATGGACCGAGACATAGAGAGGCGTCAACCGCTCCTCGAAGATGCGCTCCCAATCGCTCTCGCGCAGGTTGGTCAGGGTAATGAAGCCGCCGTACATGAAGCTGTAGCGGTAGTCATCGTCCTTGATGTCGAGGCTGGGGCGCAGGTCGGGGGCGTTCTGGTCGACGAAGCAGAACGGGCAGCGGTTGTTGCAGCGCTTGATGCCGTCGAACGTGGGATCGAAGAAGAGCAGCCCCAGGTCTGCATCTTCGTCCTTGCGCACCGCCAGCGCGACCTGCTGGTCGTCGCGCAACACGTCGAGCACCAGCGACTCGCCCACCTGGTAGAACTGGTAGCCCACCACATCCTTGATCGTATGCCCGTTGATCGCCACGAGCTTGTCGCCCGGCTGCACTCCCGCCGCCGCGGCGGGGCTGTCGGGCTCGACGGCTTCGATGCGCCCCTGCGATTTATACTGCGCCATAACTCTCCCATTCGCGGATCAGGCCGGCGCCCTCATTGGTAACGCGCGGCGCTGACCCTTGCCGATTGCTACAATACCTGTTCTGTCGTGCGGGCGCCGGTTTCAAACCGGCCCCTACACCGCAAAATGCAAAATCACAATCGCGGACCGCTATTCGCGATCCAGGCCCAGCTTCTTGACCACCGTCGCGTACTTGCTCGACACGTGGATCAGGGCCGAACTCAGTTGGCCGCGCACCTGCCCCTGGCGCACGGCGGCCAGGAACTCGGCGGCGGTCTCGAACGGCGCGACCTCGACATACGCCTGGCCCACTTCCATCAGCGTGTGGGCGTCAGAGCCGGCGCTCATCGGCAGGTCGTGTTCGCGGGCAAAGGCCAGCGCCTGGGCGTTGTCTTCGGCGAACGTGGCCCGCGCGTTGAACACTTCCAGGATGTCGATCTGGCCCGCCGCGACCAGCCGTTCCAATGCAGGCGTCTTCAGGCGGCTGCCGGAGCGCGCCCGGTCGAACGGGTGCGGCACACAGGTAAGCCCGCCCTGGTCGTGGATGCGCTGGACCGTCTCCTCCGGACTCAGGCCCTTCGGCACGAGTTCGTGCAGAAAATAGCCGATGATCTCGCCCTCGCTGGTCTTGACTTCCTCGCTGGGGATCACCTTGATCGGCAGATCGGGCATCCGGCTGAGGGCCAACGCGTTGGCGAGGCCGTTGTGGTCGGTGACGCAGAGCGCCTGCAAGCCCTTGCGCGCCGCCGCCTCGACCAGCAACCGCGGCTCGTTCAACGAGTCCTTCGACAGCCGCGTGTGGCTGTGCATATCCACTTTCCAGAGCCCCGTTCCCGCCATCACTCCATCCTTCAGGCCCACCGGCCCATCTTTCCGCCGCGCCGCCCGCGACCCACAGTCTGTTATTATACCACAACGGACGGTGCGCCTGCCATGCGCGGTTTAGCCGTGTGCTACGCACCGCTACGCGAACAGCCGTCAGCCGTCAGCCGTCAGGAGTTTGCAATCGATGCTGCCGGGATGCGGACCCCAGCGAGCAGACAGAGAATCAGCCGCCAACTGATCGCTGACGGCTGATAGCTAATACCTGATGGCTGACCGCTGACCGCTGATAGCTCAGCGTGTCCAGAGATAATACGCGACCGATGGAAACAGGACCAGGAGCGCCGAGATGCCCAGCCCGAAGAACGAGATGCTGCGGAAGACCCACAGGTACTGGAACATGCGCGGGTCGGCCTCCAGGTTGGGGTAGAAGAAGGCGCTCACGATATAGTGCGGGATCACGAAGGCCAGGATGATCACCCAGGCCGCGATCACCACCAGCACTTCCAGGGGCGGCTTGCGGATAATCTCCAGCAGGTCGCCGAGCACGCGGGCGTACCAGAGCAAGGCCACGGCGAGCAAAATGAAGCCGATTTCCAGCAACGGCGCAGGCCAGGGCAGCCAATCGATGCGAATATCACCCCAGAGGTTCACAGGTCAGTCTCCTTCCAGGAGGGTGCGGGCCACACGGCGGAAGATGCCCACCGCGATCAGGCAGAACAGGGCCGACAGCGCCAGGACCGGGAAGCTCAGCCATTTCTGTTCGGGACTGAGCGAGGCGCCCGGCTGGCTAAACCCGATGATGACGATGATGGTGTAGAACAGCAGCCCCGACGGCGCCAGCAGCAAAAGCTGCCAGTAGGTGTTTGTATCCCGCAGCCGCTGGAAGCGATAGGCGATAATGGCGATGATGACGAAGGCCGCCCACAGCAAGAGGCTACCCAGCCCGCCCGCGACATTTGTCCATTCGTTCAGGAAGGGCGTCGGGTTGATCGGCGGGATGCGGCCGCCGGGTGAGGCCACCTCATGGATCGTCCAGTCGCCGTTGGGCGGGCGGGCCTGGTTGGTGTCCTGATCGGCGGGGGTGCGGCCCCAGGTGCGGTCCTTGTTGCCGGTCGCCAGCGCCGTCATATCCAGGCCGGGGTTCCAGAGATCCTCGTTATAATTGGGCCAGGCCGGGTCGGGCATGCCCCAGTTGATCTGGTCGATCACCTGGCCGTCGGGCGAATAGAGGATCAGGGCATCGCTGACCGGGTTCAGGCTGCCCAGGTCGGGCACGGCGAGCACCTGGGCGTTGCGGGCCGGGCGCACCAGTTGGCGGCTGACGGCATCGGGGTTGAACACAAACAGCGTATAGCCGCCGCCGGTGATCACCTGGGTGGTCTGCAAGGTCAGGCGTCGCTGGCCTGTCGCCAGGATCAGCCCGTTCAGCGGATAGCGGACGTTCGGCTGGGTGTTGTGGATCTCGAACCACTGGCCGGACGGATCGCTGTCGGGTGGGGCGTAGACCTCGCTGAAGACCAGCGAGGGAGACCCGGCGCTGGCGGGCGGCGCGGCGGCGACGGGGGCCGGCGCCAGGACCACCGCCATCAGCAGGACGGCGGCCAACCCCACCAGCAGGCCAAACAGACTCGCGAGCACCCCGCGAGCAGGATGGGGACGAACGACTGTCATAAGCGGATCTCCGGTCTCCTTGACCGCGAATGGTGGCTGAGCGTCACCCTAGCCACTGAAGAATTCGGCTGCGGCGCGGCGCAGAGCATTCGCCAGGTTGCGGGCGCGGCCCGATCCGATGAGCATACCGGTGTCGCGCTCAAACTGGTCACAGACATTGCCCGCGGCGGCGGCGGTGAGGTCGGCCCCCGGCTGCAAGCGCAAGCGCCGGTAGGTATCGCTGAGCATCAGGCGCCCGGTGTTGCCCAGTTCGCCGACGACGATGCCTTCGAGTCGGGCATAGAGCGCGGGGCCCTGCGGCGGGCGCGCGGGCGGCGGAGCCGGGGGCGCCGGTGCCGGCGCGGGTGCGATGCGCCGGATCACCTGGTCGGCCACGGGCGCGGGCCGGGCCGGCTCCGCCGGCGGGGCCGGCGGCACGCGCACCGGAGCCTCGAAAGAGGCCGGCGGCGCCACGGGCGCCGTGACGGGCGCGGGGGCGGGCGCGGGGGCGGCCACGGGCGCCGCGGGCACCCCTGGTACACCCAGCGGTTCGATCAGCCCCGCGCTCAGCAGATGGTAAATAATGCGCGCGGTCTTGAAGTCGCCAAAGCTGGTGCGGCGGGCGATCTGCCGGACGCTGTCGCGCCCGTTGATCATGGTCAGCACCCGCCACTCGTCGGGCTTGAGATTGATATCGCGGTTGCCGGCCACCGGGTCGGCCACCAGACCGAGCACCAGGTCGAGCGAGGGCACCCGGTCGCGCAGCTTCTGCCACTCATCCGCCCGGCGGATGCCCTCCATGATCAAAAACTCGTTGGAGATGGTGATGGGCTGGGCGCCGGCCGTGGGCAGTTCGTTCTCATAGAAGCGAAAGTTGCCGCCGGGAAA
>CBJNAR010000507.1:0-3982 GCA_966434075.1 uncultured bacterium | reverse complement strand
TAACGTGGTCAGGGAATATAGAAATTTGATCCATCCTGGAAAAGTAGTAAGAGACAATATTGTTGTTGATGGAGACAGAGCAAGAGTTGCTCAGGCTCTTGTTGAAATAATTGTTAAAGAAGTGACGAAGAAGAGAGCTGAGACGTATGGGTTGACCGCAGTACAGATTGTGGCAAAATTGGAGTCTGATCCTTTAGCAGGGGGTTATGTGAACCATCTACTGAAAGGAGTAAAGGACGTTGAAATAGAGAGGCTTCTACTAGACGTACTTCCCAATCGGTGTTTTGACTTAGTTTCAGAAGATTCGTCTGATATGATCTTGTGGGCTTTTGGAGAATGCTTTCGTGCTGCGTATAAAGATGCTTCCGATACATTAAGAAAGAGAGTAGCCGAACAGTTCGTAAAGATCCTTAGGGAAGAAAGCCAGAGCCGGGTAACTGCTTATGAAACGAGATTTTTTAGAGCGGATGATCTCGAATATTATGATGTTGAAGATGTCAAGCTGATCGTGGATCATATTCTCTCTTTGACAGAGAGAAATATCGATAGATCTAATATGCAATTTATGCAGGGTTTCGATAAGTTCTTGACAACACCCAAAATAAGATATAGATTCATAAACCCCATTATAAAGCGAGTAATTGCCTATGGTGAGATACCAAAGGTAGTAGCAGACTGTATTGAGTGGACGTTTTATCACGGCAACGATGAACCAGCCGCGTCTATAGTGAAATATATAGATCCCTGGCTTAACGACCAGAATAGTAATTTGCAAACTATTGAGGCGCTTCAAGAGCTTAAAAATCGCATTGAAGCGAACATTATACCATTCTAATTTAGGCTTCTCTCCACGGCCAAAGCCTCCTGCGCCGAACTCCGCTCGCAACTCTACGTCGCGCTCGACGCCGGCTATCTCTCGCAGGAGCGATTCACCCAACTCTTACAGCAAGCCGAAGAAGTAGGCAGAATTATTGGTGGCTTACGCGCATCAGTAGAGCGCCAAAGAAACGAACAACGGGGAAGATAACTACAAGAGGAACTTACTGCTCACTAAACTCGTACCACTCTGTACTCAATCACTCCAACTACACCGACTCAACTCCGTACTCAACACTCGTCGTCCCTACTCAGCACTCAGCACTCAGCACTCAGCACTAAGAAAGGGCCGGAGGGCGGCCACCATGACGGGGCGGGTGGCCGCCGACCGGAATCAGCCGGGACGGGCGCCACGAACCAGGCGGCGAACCACCGGGGCCGTGGATTGGGGGAAACGCCTGTCCCGCCTGATCTTGACCTCCAAAGCAAGAGCCGGCGCGCGGGCCGGCCGTTAGCGCAGCGGCGCGCTGGACCAGCCGCCCGCCGCATCGCGCGAGGCGGGCGACCAGGCGCGCCGGCGCCAGGGCAGATCGGGATCGTCGTCGACCTCGGCGGGGCGCCGCACCAGCGTGATGGGCAGGTGCAGCGGGCCGGCGCCGGTGGGGCGCCGATCACAGCCAAAGCCGAACAGTTCAAAGCGATACGGCCCCACGGGCAGCGGCCAGCCGTCGGCGTCATGCCCATGCCAGACGAGGGTGTTGGCCCCGGCCCGGATCTGGATCTCGCCCAGGCTCAGCACCCAGGTGCCCTGCCCGTTGAAGACAACCAGCGTGGCGTAGCCATCCTCGGCGGCGTCAAAGTAGATGCGCACCTGCTCGCTGTCCGGGTCGAACTGCGAGCGGCTGGCGCGCAAATTGGCTAACTGCTGGGCCATGCTGGGGCCTCCTCGGTAGTATCACGACCGCCTCAGGGTGGTGGAAGGCAGCGTGTCGTCGATCTGAGGCTACTTTAGCAAGGCGTTGTCGTAAATCTATCGAAAAAGCAGCGGGGGTTGCGGAAGGGCCCGGCGACATTTTCGCAGGCCAGGGGGTCAGGCGAGGCGCCCGGTCCGGCGCAGGGCGGCGAGATCGCGCTGGATGGTGCGCAGCGACACGCCGAAACTGCGGGCCAGCGCGGCGTCGTCCAGGGCGAGGCCGCGCTCGGCGGCGTCGTGGAGCATGATCAGCAGTTCGGCCCGGCGGCCCGCCACCTTGCGCTCGACTTCGGGGGCATCCATGCTGTCATCATCAGGCCCGCCGGGCAGGCCGTCCGGCGCGGCGACGCGAGCCTCCCAGGCGGCGCGCAGCACCCGGCACTCGCGCACGCCCTCCAGGTAGGAGGGGCGCAGGAAGGCGCCACACTGATCCGCCGTCGCCATCATGTGGGCGTAGCCGCGCTCCAGCACGGCGCCGGCTTCTGCTGTGGGGCTGGACGCGGCGAGGACGGTGTAGCAATGGGCCAGCACTTCGACCGAGGGCTCAGCCCAGCTGAGCCGGCTCGGCGGCGGCCCGGCATCGAGCGCGGCCAGGGCGTCCTGCGCGGCGTGGCGCGCCGCCCCGGCACGGCGCAGCCCCAGGTGCGCCCGCGCCATCTGGGCAGGAAAGACCGGGGCATACTGGCCGCCCGCGGGCCGGCCCAGGCGTTGCCAGAGCGCATGGCTGCGCTCCACCACGGTCAGCCCGGCGCTAAAACTGCCCTGGTCCAGCAAATGGTCGCCCAGCCAGAGCAGCGCCTGCATGGTCGAGAACCGGGCGCCCAGCCCCTCCAGCATGCGCACGGCTTCTTCCAAGTCGGCGCGCGCCGTGCCGGGATCGCCGAGCACGGCCTGGATCTGGCCGCGGGTGCCCAGCAACAGGGCGATGTCGTGGCGGCTGCCGGCGGTGCGGGCCAGCGCCAGGGCCTGGTCGAGATGCGCCTGCGCCTCGGCATAGCGCCCGAAGCGGGCCAGCAGCTCGGCCAGGTTTTGATGCGCCGTCTCCTGCAAGGGCAGCGATCCGGTTTCATCGGCCAGGGCCAGGAAGCGGGTCAGCAAGTCGTAGCTGGTGGCCGGGGCGCCGACATACAGCGCCAGGTTGTTCAAGAGACGCGCTTCCAGGTGCACCGCCTGGGGCACCTGGCGCACTTTAGCCAGGCCCTCTTCGAGCAAGGCCACCGCGCGGTCGAGTTCACCGATCTCGCCATAGACCGGTCCCAGCAAGCTGAGGATCTCGACCTCGCCGCGCAGATCGCCCAGGTCGCGGTAGCGGACCAGGGCGCGCTCGGCGGCGGCAATCGCCGCCCGGTGGTCGCCCAGGCGGATCTGCACCCGCGTCACCTGGGTGAGAATGCGGGCGACCGCGGCGCTGTTATGGCCGGCCTCGGCCAGGGCCAGCGCGGCGGCCAGGTCGGCCTGCGCCTCGGCGTAGCGGGCCTGGGAGATGAAATGGGCGCTGCGGCGGGCCAGCGCGTCGGCCACCCGCCCCGGCTGGTTGCCCGTGCGGGCCAGGGCGACGAGCCGATCAAGGTCCGCCGTGGCCGCCTCCATGCGCTCCAGGCGTTTGTTGATCGCGGCCCGCCCCGCCACAAGCGCATAGACACGCTCGATGTCCTCCTCACCGATGCCCGCCGGCAGGCGCTCGACGGCGGCCAGGGCCTGGTCGTAGAAGGCCAGCGCGGCGTCGTTGGCGAACGCGGCGACCGCGCGCTCGGCGGCTTCTTGCAGGTAAGGCAGGGCGCGCAGCGGGTCGTCTGCCGCCAGCCAGTGATCGGCCAGCCGGTCTACCGCCTGCGGGTGCTCGGCTTCGAGCGCGCCCGCGGCCTGCCGGTGCAGGTGGCGGCGGCGCGGCCCGCTGATTCCGGCGTAGGCCACTTCGCGCACCTTCTGGTGGGCGAAGGCATAGCCGCGCCCCGCCGTGTCTTCGACCCAGAGCTGGTGGCGCAACAACTCCTCGGCGGGACCGAGCACGGCCTCGGGCGTCGAGCCACTGGCCCGCCAGAGCAGCGTTTCCGGCACCTCGCGCCCCAGCACCGCGCCCACCTCCAGCACGCTGCGCGCGGCGGGCGTCAGGCGCGCAAGCCGCTGTTCCAGCACGCGGCGCACACTGGCCGGCGTCGGCAGCGCGGTGTAGTCGGCGCTGTTGGTGTGCCA
>CBJNAR010000506.1:0-3984 GCA_966434075.1 uncultured bacterium | reverse complement strand
CATTGCAGCGCCATATATTGCAGATAGCTGGTCTTGCCGCCGCCTGGCTTGCCGAGCAGCAACACGCGCCAGAAGTCGCGGATGGCGTCGGGCAGGGCAATGGGGCGGCGCTGCAACTGGCGCACCGCCGCCGGAGCGCCGGGGCGCGCGCTCACCTGCTGCTGGAACAGCGCCGCCGTGTCGGTGGGGATGAAGGGGCTGCCCTGCGCCGACGCGGGGCCGAGGATATACTGGTTGCGCCAGTAGGTGTAGACGCTGGCGACCTGGAACAGGTACTGCTGCTCGTCGGCGGTGCGGTCCTGGCCGATGACCTGGTTGCCCGCGGAGAGCGGCGCGTTGATGACGGTGGGGCCGAAGAACTCATAGGTCGCGCCGGTGCCCCCGCTGGGCGGCATCACGAACTGGGGCCGGGTCATAGCCACTGCCGGCGCCGGGTGGGGATTGTCGCTCATCGCCGCTCCTCGCGCACCGCGTGCATCTGAGTCTTATGTCGACTAGCCTTTCCCAGAGTATAGCATCAACCCGATCCCGGCGCAAGCGGCCAGCCGGTATGGGTCTATCCACACCGCAGAGACGCCGAGGACGCAGAGATAACTGAAATACGTGAGGTTTTCGATCTTGCTTCACGGATAGGCGGGATCGTCTTTGTCCTGGTGGATTTGTTCAGGCCGGTAGCTGTTCTTGCCGCCTGACACCATCATCAAAGAATCTCTGCGTGCTCTGCGACTTCCCTGAAAGTGGGAAGGACGGGTAGCCCTGGGGACTTGTCATTCTGAGCGCAGCGAAGAATCGCGTCGCGTTGGGGTACAAGACGAGACTCTTCGCTGCGCTCAGAGTGACAAGCCGACTTTCATGCCCCCCAGTGTCCCACCGGGACACACCCCACTCTGCGGTGCGAATGAACCCGCGCTGCGGCAAATGGTAACCCGGCCCGCCGTCGCGGCGATACTATGTGTAGTAAACTACGATCTAGCTGCCGTCCGGATAGTTCATCAGCAGTCAGCGACCGGCGCCCGCCGGCCCGGTTAGAGGAGAGGACCAGCCATGAGTCAGGCGATGTATCGGATTCGTACTGCGCTGCTGCTTGCCGCCGTCCTCGCGCCCGCCCTGGGTGGGGCCGGCGCCCGCCCCCCGGCGGCCCTGGCCGACCCGGTGACGCCCAGCGCGCCCGTGTTTGCCGATTCGGCGTTCAGCCGCGTCTGGGCGCGCACCGATTCCGCCGCCGTGAACAGCGGGCGAAGCTGGTACTGGGGGCCGGCCCAGTTCAGCGGCCCGATCATCGAGCAGATGCAGGGCCTGCCCGGCGGGCGCAATCAGCGCCTGGTGCAGTATTTCGACAAAAGCCGCATGGAGATCAACGACCCCAACGGCGACCGCAACTCCAAATGGTTCGTCACCAACGGGTTGCTCACCGTCGAGTTGATCTCCGGTCAGATGCAGGTCGGGATCAACCAGTACGAAACCCGCAGCCCCGCCGACATCCCGCTGGCCTCGGACCCGAACGACGCCAACGCCCCGACCTACCGCAGCTTCGCCGCCGTGGCCGATACCCCGCTGACGCCCCGCCCCGCGGCCAACGCGACCGGGCAACAGGTGGTGCTGAGCGTCAGCCGGGCCAACCCCAGCCCGCAGAACACCGGGCGCTACAACGCGCGCGGCGTGTTCAACGCCTACTATGTGCCCGAGACCCAGCACAACATCCCCGGCGTGTTCTGGACCTTCCTCAACCACCGCGGCGCCGTGCTGGAAAACGGCAACGTGGCCGGCAACCAGGCGCTCAACGACCCGTGGAACTTCGCCACCGGCTTCCCGATCAGCGAAGCCTACTGGGCGACGGTGCGCATCGACGGCCAGCCTCATGACGTGCTGATCCAGTGCTTCCAGCGCCGCGTGCTGACCTATATCCCCGACTATGACCCGCCGTGGCGGGTGCAGATGGGCAACATCGGCCAGCATTATGTGCAGTGGCGCTATCCGGACGGGCTGCCGGGGCAAGCCGCCGTCTACGACCGCACCGGCAACGGCGGCGAGATCTGCCGCGGCGGCACGGCCCCGCCGGCAGGCTGCCCCTTCGCCGACACCGACCCCGCCAGCGCCAACCACGCCGCCTACCGCAACGACCTGCTGCGCACGCGCGCGGGCGGCACGCTCGGCGCGCAGACGCTCGACGCCAAATTCCGCCTGCTGCCGGAATCGCAGATGCAGATCAAGACCCGCGAAGACCTGAACCCCGGCCAGAACTTCCTGTTCTCGCTGGGCCAGGTGCTCTACGATATTAACGTGGGCCGCAACGGCGCGGGCGAAATCGTGATCGACACCGGGTCGAGCGGCATCATCCGGGTGAACCAGTCGGCGCGGCTGGCGCGCGTGTTCAGCCTGCCGGGCAGCACTTTCGCCACCGAGGATGGGCACGTCTATCTCAGCGTCAGCAAGACCCGTGACGGGCAACTCAAGCTGGGCGCCTTCCACAGCGGCATGCAACTCACGGTGAACCGCCATGATTTCGTGCTGCCCAGCGACCAGCAGGTGCATATCGCGGCGAACGGGCAGAGCGATTTCGCCACCGAGCAACTCGACGCGCAAACCGCACAACTCTGGGCGACCTTCAGCGACAACGGCAACCTGACCCGCCTGGCGCCGGACGCGGGCAACCCCTTCGACGTGAAGAAATGCCGGGGCTTCAACGAACTCTACCCCAACCTGGGCGACCCGCGCCTGGGCTGCCCGGTGGCCGACCCGCATTTCTTCAGCAACGAGGCCGGGGCGGCGGGGTCGTACGGCGATCCGAAGGCCCCCACCCGCCTGTTCCGCGACGACCTGGGCGACACGCCGACGCTCTACGTGCTCCACCCGGACACGAACCGCAGCGTGCCGCCCACCTGGGAGACCTACGACGCCAACTCCGACAATGCCGGCAAGGTGTTCGGCGCGGCGGGCGAGCGGATCGTGGAGTGCAATCCCGGTGTCTATGGCATCCAGCGCTACGCGGGCGGCGCCGTGCTCTGGCCGCCCGTGCTGACGCCCGGCGCGGAGGCCTGTGCCCGTGACGAAACGCGGCTCTACATCCTCTATCAGGACGGCACGTGGCGGGAGATGAGCATAAAATAGGGCAGATCGCGCCGCCGGGTACCCGGAACCGGCGGCGGCATAGTATAATACGATGGGGCACCGGCGCCGCGCTGTTGCCACGGCAGGCGCGGGGTGGCCCGGCGGCGCGGACACACGCGGACAAGGGGACTTTGGGCATGAACACATGCGGGCGCGGCCTGCGGGTCGTTTTTCTCAGCGTGCTGGTGATCACCCTGGCCGGCTGCGGGCCGGAGACCCCGACGCCGACGACGGTGGCGCCCGCCGCCACGCCGACCCCGGCGCCCGCCACCCCTATCGCAGACACGGCCACGCCGCAGCAGAACAAATTCGCCCCCACCGCCACCCCGGTCCCGCCGCGCCCGACCGCGACCCCGCGCCCGCCGAAGGCCACGCCCACGCCCCGCCCGCCGACCGCGACCCCCACCGTGAACGCGATGCAGGCGGCGATCTACAGCAGCACCGGGGCCGGGGGCGCCATCTGCCGGGCGGGGGTGCCGCCCAACACGCCCTGCGAAAACGTTCCGGCCAGCCAATCGCCCACCGCCGTCGCCTACGCGGGCGACCTGCTGCAAACGCGCCCGGCGGGCACCCTGGCTGCCGAAACCAAGTCGGCCCGCCTGCGCCTGCTGCCCGACGCGCAACTGCGGCTGGTCAAGCGCGCCGACCTGACCGCCGGCGAGCGCTTCCTGCTCGAAGCGGGCGGCGGGCTGTTCAACCACACCAACGGGGCGGGCGAAGTCGAGATCGACGCCGGGGGCTTCGTGGTCCGGCCCATCGACACCCAGTTCAGCATCAACGTGACCAGGGCCGGGGTGGTGCGGGTGGCAGTCAACCAGGGCGCGCAGGGCGTGGTCGTCACCGGCACGAACGGCGTCATCAACGTCGGCGCCGGGA
>CBJNAR010000505.1:0-3997 GCA_966434075.1 uncultured bacterium | reverse complement strand
TTGCCGAGCATGAAGAAGTCCTTTTGCCGCGCATAAGGGCAATCAGCGAGCAGGTGGGCCACGTTGGACACGATGTCCGCGTGACCGCCACTCAGCCGCGCCGCTACCATCGGTTAACGATCTCATCACGTGGCTTGGCGCAACAGGTGACAGCCCTGGGCGTGAAGGAACGCATACCTGATTGTGCATGGCAGGATAGTCGCCTGCTGGCCGCCTATCTACGCGGGATGTTTGACGGCGACGGCACAGTTAACCCCGACGGCGCCATCCTGGTGTTTGGGCAAGGCGACAAACATCTGGCCTGGGCAAGAGAGATTCAAGAGGCGCTACTCTTGTTGGGGATACGAAGCCGGGTTGGCCTGAATAAGGGCTGTATTCATGTCCGGATCCTCAAGAAGGATATGCCGATCTTCTGCCGGCACGTCGGCTTCATGAATCCTGCGAAGCAAGCCAAGGCCGAGCTTATTTCTGCCCCCGTGGAAGAACGTATTTATGGCCGGGCCGCACGGATTCGCTCGGTAGAGATCACCGATGAATGGGTGGAAATGTACGATGTCGTCAACAGTGAAACCGGGCGGTTTATGGCAAACGGCATGATCGTGCATAACTCCAACGCTGACATGACCAAGATCGCGCTGGTCTACCTGCGCAGTGCGCTGCGCGGCTATGATGCGCGCGTGGTCAATACGGTGCATGACGAAATCGTGGTCGAGGTGATCGCCGAGCAGGCCGAGGAAGTGAAGCAGATCGTCGAGCACGAGATGATCCGCGCCGGTGAGCAGATTTTGCAGACGGTGCCCGTCGTGGCCGACGCCGCTATCGGCGATTACTGGAAGAAGTAGGGGATGCTGCGCGCTCGATATCCTTCCGGCCCCTGGCATGCCCCTGGACGGCGTGTGCGGGCCGCAGGCGGCCTGCTGCTGGCCCTGGTAGCCATCACAGCCTGTGTGGCCCCCGAACCGCCCGGTCCCGGCACGCCGGGCATCGACCTGGCGACGCCGCTGCCCACCTTCGTGCCCACCGCCACCGTCGCGCCGGCTGTCGCGCCCACCAGCAGCCCGCAGCCGACGACGCCGGTCGCCGCCGGCCCGCTGCCCACCGCCGACGTGTCGCTGCCGCAACTGGTGATCACCAGCAGCGCGGGCAGCCTGCTGCGTCTCTACGTCGAAATCGCCGACACGCCGGAAAAACAGGAGACCGGCCTGATGCACCGAACCGCCATGGCCGTCGATCAGGGCATGTTGTTTGTCTTCCCCGGCGAAACCACGATCCCGTTCTGGATGCGCGATACGCTCTTGCCGCTCAGCATCGCGTTTATCGCCGGGGACGGGACCATCGTCGATATCCAGGATATGCAGCCACTGGACGAAACACTCCATAACCCGGCGCGCCCCTACGTGTACGCGCTGGAGGTAAACCAGGGCTATTTCCGGCAGCATCAGGTGGCGGTGGGCAACCAGGTCGGGCTGCCGCCGCTACCCACGCCTCTCGCGCCTACACTGCCCCCGGTGCCGGACGCGTCGCCGTAGCCGTTTGCGCCCATAGCCGCTGCACAGCCGCCACCCAGGCCGCCGGTTGCTCCACCGGCGCCATGTGACCTGCATGCTCTACGCGGGCCAGTTGCGCCCCCGTCATATGGTCCAGCAGGAACTCGCTAAAGGCCGGCGGCGTCATCCGGTCCTCCGCGCCGCAGATAATCACCGTGGGCATGACCCACTGCACCTGCTGCAGCGCGGTGCGGATGTCGAAGGCGTTGCAGGCCCGGTAGTCGGCCAGGGTGACAGCGGGCGGGATGCGCAATAGCTGGCGGCGGATGCCCTCGCGCTGGTAGCCGGTGGGTGGCGTGGCGAAGCTCTGTTCCAGAACCCAATCAATCGCCGCCGGGTAATCTTGCTGGACCAGATCGATCACCTCGGCGGGGACCGGCAGGATCGGGCCGGTGCTGGAGAGCACGACGCCGCGCAACCAGGCGGGACGGCGCAACGCCACTACCTGGGCAATCGCGCCGCCCATCGAATGGCCCACCAGCACCACCTCGCCCCATTGTCGCGTAGCGATCTCGCCCATGAGCCAGCCGGCGAAAGCGTCTATCGAATCCAGGATCGGCGGGCCAGCGGTAGGGGCCGGCTCGGTCCGGCGCGTCCGGCCCACGGCGTGACCCGGCAGATCAACCGCCCAGGCCGTCGGAAAGGCCGGGCGGACCAGGTCCCAGAAGCTGCTACTGCCCGCTGCCCCATGGACGAACACCCATTGAGCTGCGGAAATAGCTGTCTGGATATTCTCAGCCATCTCCGTTGTTCCAGCATTAATCACATCATATTCGTTTCACAAACATACCATAACCACATCAAAGATGGCTAGCGCGCCGATCAAACCGTATGTACTACTGATCCGGCTTCTCAGATGCTGGCTCCTGATCGCTGGATGGCTTCGCCGGGTGCTTGGCAAGCAACTGCGCGCGGAGGGCGGCGATCTGGCCGCCCAGGCCGGGCAGGGGCGGGCGCTCGCGTTCGGGAGCGGCCTGGGGCGCGGGACTCTCCTCGGTGGGAGACGGCGTTTTCTGCTTGCGCGGGGGCGGGGGTTCCTTGCCCCCGGCGGGACTGCCGTTAAAGGCGTTCATCGTCTTGTCGATGCCGTTCGCCAGCCAGAACTCTACGGCGTCCACCGCGTTGTTGAGCGCCGGCTGTAGCTCGCGCTGCTCGTCCTTGGTGAAGTGGCCCAGCACCCAGTCGATGTTCTCCCCGGCGCCGGGCGGGCGTTCGACGCCGATGCGCAGGCGGGCAAACTCCTCGCTACGCAGGTGCTGGATGATCGACTTCATGCCGTTGTGGCCGCCCGCCGAGCCGCGCGCCCGCACGCGAATCGTGCCCAGCGGCAAATCCATGTCGTCGTAGATAATGATCAACCGGCTGACCGGCACCTTATGCCAGTTCAGCAAGCCGGAGATCGACTCGCCGCTGAGGTTCATAAAGGTCTGCGGCTTGGCGAGGACCACCGGGATGCCGTTGATCGTGCCCTTTGCCACTTCGGCGCGCGCCTGCCGCCCGCGCCAGGTGATGCCGTGGCGGCGGGCCAGTTCGTCCACAGCCAGGAAGCCGACATTGTGGCGGGTGCGGTCGTATTTCGGGCCGGGGTTGCCCAGGCCCACTATCACATGTAGCGGTGCATTCGTCGGCACGGTACGGTTGCTCCTCGGTTCGGGGTTGCCCAGGCCCACAATCAAATATACGGGCAGGGCTGCCGGCATGATCTTTATCGTTCCCGCGGCTTACCGGGCGATGCGGCGGTAGACGGCCAGGGTCTCGCGGGCGGCGCGCGCCCAGGAGTAGCGCGCCGCCTGCACCGGCCCCCGCCGCCGCAGATCGGCTTCCAGGGCCGGATCGCCAAGCACCCGTTCCAGGGCGCCGGCCCAGGCGGCGGGGTCGCCCGGCGGTAGCAGCAACCCGGCGTCGCCGACGACCTCCGGCAGCGCACCCGCTCTGGATGCCAGCACCGGCGCACCGCAGGCCAACGCTTCCAGCGCGCCCAGGCCGAAGCCTTCGTAGAGCGACGGCATGGCGAACAGGCGCGCCCCCTGGTACAGTCCGAGCAGATCGGGCGGCGCGACCTCGCCGAGCAGCCGCACGTGCTCGCCCAGCCCCAGCCGCTCAATCGCGCGCAAGCTGTCCTCGTAGAGCCAGCCGCGGCGGCCCACGACGCGCAACTCCGGCACAGGCCGGATGCGCTCCCGATCCAGGAGCAAGCGGTATGCCTCCAGCAGCACCGGCAGGTTCTTGCGCGGCTCGATCGTGCTGACGAACAGCAGGTAGCCGGGGCGCGCGGCGGGTGGTGCCTCCGGCGGCCGGTAAAGCGGATCGGCGGCCTCGTAGACGACGTGGATCTTATCGCGGGCGGCCCCCGCCAGCTCCACCAGGTCGTCTGCCGTGCTGGCCGACACGGCGATGATCGCTTCCGCGCTCGCCACGGCACGCTCGATCTGCCCGTAGTAGCGCGCGCT
>CBJNAR010000504.1:0-4010 GCA_966434075.1 uncultured bacterium | reverse complement strand
CGGGCCGGTTTGAAACCGGCCCCTACAACGCGAGCGCCGGGGTAGGAGGCGGGTATCAACCGCCCCTAACACGCAGGCGCCGGGTGCTAGCGCAGCGCGCGCCGGCGCAGGCCCCAGCCGAGTGCCAGCAGCGCCGGGCCGCCCAGCAGCAGCAGCAACGCGGCGGGAAGCCCCGGCTGCGCCTGGCCGGTGGTGGGCATGCCGGGCGCGCCGCCCGGCGCCGTGCCGCCCGCGTTCATCAGCGCGGTCAGGTCGCCGCAGGCCACATAGGTGCTCACTTCGGCGGCGGATTTGTGCACGTTGATCGCGTAGCGCCCGCCCAGCAGGTCGGTGATCGGCACCTTGACGATGGTGGTCGACGTGCCGTTCACCACGTTGTTCAGCGGGTAGGCCGGAACCGGGTTGAGGTTGGCGCAGGACCCGGCGTGGATATGCGCGGGTTGATCCATGCCCTCGGCCCCGCTCAGGGTGATTTCGACCTTCGTGGTCCCGTCGGGCAGGCCCGACAGCACGGCGGTGCCTTCTTCGCCCGAATTGTTCTGCGCGTGCAGATCGGCGCGCGAGATGCCCGTTTCCGCATACGTGACGGCGGCGCTCGCGAACAGGGCCAGGCACGCGAATAAGAGGGCCGGTAACCATTTACGCATCAGAGTAATCCTCCAGCAACATCTCCGAATCAGGTATCAAGTGCCGCCGGGCCGCCAGGGCCGCGCCGGGGCAGTGCGGCGCGGCGGTGACGGCGTGCGAACGGATCGCGGCTACTTACCTGTTAAGACGCACCGGCTGCTGTAATTGCTCCATTCTTGTTGCAATTCGTAGTGATGCCCGTTGATGACCTGATTGTAGTGCGTGCCGGTGCTGCCGCCCAACTGGGTGCCGAAGTTCCAGGCGCATTTATCGCCGTTCTCGTAGCCCGCGGCGTCGTACCAGGCGTTGCCTAGCGCATCGGTGATCGTCTCGTTGGCCTCATGCGATACCACGCTGAGCACCGAGTCGGCGGCGGCGTCGCCGTTGGGGTAGTTGCCGCCGCCGCAGGCGCTCAGGTTATGGCCGGTGTACGGTTGATTGGCGTAGAGCACCGTGGCGCTGTTGAGCGTGTAGTGCGAGTGGTAGGCGCAGAACTGGGTGAAGGCGCAACTGCTGCCGAGGCAGGTGCTGATGCCGTTGCCCAGCAGCACGAAGTATTCGTTGCCCAGCCCCGTCGGCCAGCCGTTGGCGTTGATCGCCTTGGTCACTTCCGCGCGAATCTGCGAGTCGCTGACGCACTTGGTGGTCCCGCCGGCAGTGGACGAGCAGCCACTGCTGCTGGGCAGCACCGTGTCGCTCCACGACCCCTTGAACTGTTCGCTGTAGCTGATGTGGGTGGTCACGCCGCTGATCGTCTGGTAGTACTGCGTGTCGCTGTAATAGACGTTGGAGGTCTTCCCGCTGTCGGTGGCCACATCGCCAAAATAGCGGTTGACGAGGGTCTTGTAGTTCGTGCTGAAACTGCTGCCCCAGTAGATCGCGTAGGTATGGTGCGTGCCGGTCTGCACCCGGCCGCCGGTGTGGTAGATCAGGTTGCCCGACCCGGCCAGCGGGCCGGGTTGCGCCGGCTGATCGGCGGCGGCCTGGTCCTTTGTGACCTGGAAGCGGGTGTAGGCCAGCGGATTGCCTCCGGCGTCCGGCCCGGCGGCGAAGACGGCGGACACGTTGGCGGTAATGGCGAACGCGAGTGTAGCGAAGATGCCCACGAGCGAGAACAGTTTACGCATGATGGTACCCTTCCGTCGCGAGAGGCTGGAAGTCGCTACCCCTGAAGGCCGCGGGGGGCGGGTGCCCCGCCGGTACATGGCCGTGTACCCTGGCGCACCTGGGCGCTATTTTAGCACAATTTCAACTCCGCAAGGGGAATTAGTCCAATTATATATGCCGCAATAACACCACTAGTTAGTCAGGAATCGATTCCAGCGCCCGCATCGGGCGAACCGGCATCGATGACGATGCGCTTGAGGGTGGCGAGCACTTGCAGCGCGGTCCAGTTGCGCAGATTGTAGCCGTAACGCAGGCCGGCGGGGGTCAGGTTCGTGGGGTCGCAAGCCGGGCAGCCGTAGATGCTGGGGTGGATGCCGTCGGCGCTCAGGCCGTGGTTGGGCAGGCCGGGCGTTTGCAGCGCCAGCCAGTAGTTCCAGAGCGGTACCTGCTGCGCGGCGGCCACCTGCACGATGGCGGCGTTGAACAGCGGCACGCGCTTGGCGTACTCGGTCTCGTCGAGCCGGGGCGGGATGGTGCTCAGCACCGGGATGGTGCCCAGCGCCAGCGCCTGCTGTACCAGCACGGTGAGCCGCCCCGCGAAGCCCTCCACGTCGTCCGACTTGCCCAGGTCGTTGGTGCCGAACATGATCAGCACGATGCCGGGGCGCAGCAGGTGGAGCTCGCAGATCAGCCCCGTATCGTAGGGCGGATCGCAGCCGGGCGGCGGGTGGCGCAGGGGCGCCAGGGCGTTGGCGCTGGTCCAGCCCGGCATCGCGCTCACGCTGGCCCGGCTGAACGAGTCGGCGACGCCGCAGCCCCCCTTCGTCGCATCCGCCGGGAACCGGGTCGCGCCAAAATAGGCGAGCACCGGCGCCAGGTCCGCCGGTACCGACGCACCAGCGCCGGGGCAGGCGAAATCTTGCAGGAACGCGGGCGCCGCCGTGATCGAGTCACCGGCCTTGGCGAAGACGGCGGGCCGGTTGCCCATCTTGAGGCCGAGCCCCAGGATGCGGCGCAGCCGGGCTTGCATGGCCGCGTCGATGACCGGCACGACCGGCCAATCGGCCACCCGGCGGGCGGATGGCGGCCCGGCGGGCGGGGGCGCGGGGGGCGCGGGGCTGGCAACCGGCGGCATCCCCGTCGCCGTGGCGACCGCCGTGGGCAGTGGCGCGGGGACCGCGACCGTCGCAGACGGCGCCATGGTGGCGGGTGCCGGCGTCGCGGGCGGCGGGGTATCCGGGGCGGGTCCGCACGCTACCACCACGAGTAGCACGATCAGCAAGACGGCAAGCGAGGCGGCGCGACCCCGCCCCTTCGGCACGCACAGCGACAACGATCCGGCCTCCCAGCGCCGGGGGTAGCGTGCGCGCATGCCGGCGCGACCCCGGCCCGGCTTAATCTTACCGGGCGGGCCGCTGTGCTGTCAAAGCCGGATTCCCGGCGCCGTCGAGAAAGAGCTGGGTCAGGTGGCGGGCCAGCGCGGGCCGGTCGGCCATCAACGGGGTGTCGGTCGTGCCCTTGCTGCCGACAAAGGCGTCGAGCAACAGGAACCAGACGCGCGCCAGCAGTTCCGGCTCTTCGGGGCGCAACTCCCCGGCGAGCACGCCCTCGCGCATCAGGCGGCGCACCGGGTCCATCAGGTAGCGGTTGAACGCGGCCTCCACGCGGGCCTGGTCCTCCGGCGCGAGGTGGATTTCCACGTCACGCATCATGGTGTCCATCTTGCCGTTGCGCGGCGCGTAGACAAACCCCTGGTAGGCCAGCGCGTAGAGCCGGTCGGCGGCGGTGGTGTACGTGTCCAGCGCCCGCGTCACGCCCTGCCCGATGCGAGTCAGGATGTCCACCACCATTTCGGTGTAGAGCGCCTCCTTGTGCGGAAAGTGGTAGTACAGCGTCGGCTTGGTGACGCCCACCGCCGCCGCGATATCGCCCATGGCGACGCCGCTGTAGCCCCGCTCCTGAAACAGCCGCTGGGCATGGTCCAGAATCGCCGCGCGGGTGGCCCGCTCGCCGCCTTCGCCGGCTCGCGGGCGCCCCGGCCCCCGCCGTCCTGTGTTCCTGCTCATGCTGCCTCCTTATTTACCGGTATATAATATAATAAACGAAATATGGTGTAAAGTCAACACTTCGTTCAAGGATTTACCAAAGTTCCTTGGGTATCGGGACAGTCGAAGAGAGTGTGAAGAGGAGAGTGCGTAGCCCTACCGGCCTTGTCACTCTGAGCGCAGCGTAGAGTCTCGTCGTGTGCCCAAACGAGACGAGATTCTTCGCTGGGC
>CBJNAR010000503.1:0-4019 GCA_966434075.1 uncultured bacterium | reverse complement strand
CAAAGCCCGCCTGCGCGGGCTGGTCTAATCTGGAGAGAGGCCGCGCAGGCGGCCTTCGTACACGTGCCCATCCGTTGACGGGCCGGGTGAGGCCGCCAAATAATCTTCGCGCCTTCGCGGTGAACTTCGGAGCGCGGGAGGGCGCATGAACATCGTGAACGTGGGCTATCGCTCGACCAACTATTATGTGCTGGCCGACAGCGCGCCGCGCCTGCTGGTCGACGCCGGGTGGCCGGGCACGCTGGGGACGTTGCAGCATAGCTGCCGGCGCATGGACATCGACCTGGCTGCCATCCCCTATCAACTCGCCACGCACTACCATCCCGACCACGCGGGCCTCGTGCAGAACCTGAAACGCCTGGGAGTCCGCCTCATCGTCCTGGACACCCAGCTTGCCGGCATCCCGCTGCTGCGCACCTATGTCAAGCCGCAGGATCAGTACCAGGACATCGGACTGGACGACAACATCGTGCTGACCGCGGCGGAGAGCCGGGCGTTTCTCGCGCGCATCGGCATCCAGGGGCGGATTATCAGCACGCCGGGCCACTCGGACGACAGCGTGACCCTCATCCTGGACGATGGATCGGCCTTCACCGGCGACCTCACCGTGCCCGAAGCAGGCCGCCCGGAGGCGATGGACCGGGTTCGCGCCAGTTGGGATCGCATCCGCGCCGCCGGCGGGCGCACCGTCTACCCCGGCCACGGCCCGGTTGGTCGGCTGTAGAAGTATCAGGTTTGCGGTGTAGGGGCCGGTTTCAAACCGGCCCGCCGCCCGGCAGAATTAGCGCGGGGCTTCCTTTTGCGGTGTAGGGGCCGGTTTCAAACCGGCCTGCCGCCCAACGGGATCGACGCGGGCAACGGCTAGGGCCGCCGCCGGGTGAGGCGCCTCCGCCAGAGGTGCGGGGCCACCGAGTCGCTGAGGCCGACCCCGGCAGCCAGCGCCCCGCCGAGAAACACCGCGTGGACCAGCAGCAACAGCCCCTGCAAGCTCTGATTGGTCGCCAGTTCGAGCATGCCGTTGTAGATGGTCACGCCGGGCAGCAGCGGCAGGATGCCCGGCAGGATGAAGAGCGACACGGGCGCGTGCTGGCCGCGGGCGAAGCCCCAGCTCAATACGCCCACCACAAACGCGGCCAGGAAGGTGGCGGCCAGCGGGCCGGCGTTCACCTGCAACAGGAGCAGGTAGGCCAACCAGCCCACGGCCCCGGCCACCCCCGCCGTGCCCAGGGCGAAGCGCGGCACGTGGTTCAAGACGGCGTAGCAGGCCGACGCGGCAAAGGCGGCGACCACCTGGATCGGCATCTGCCAGACCTGCCCCGTGCTGCTCTGCACCGAGATCTGTTGCCCCAGGTTGAGTGCGCCCGCCAGCCCCACGCCGACGCCGCATGCCAGCGCCGCGCCCTTCAGCAACGTTTCCAACCCGCGCGCCGCCGCGCTGAGCAGGTTGCCGGAGATGGCGTCCTGTACGCTGATCAGCAGCGCGGCCCCCGGCACCAGCGTCATGATGCCGCCGGCGATGACCATGTCGGCATGGATCGGCACGCCGAGCGACACCAGCGCCAGCGCCACCGCCGTCGCCAGGGCCGCGCCCAGGGCATCGCTGAACAGCGCCGGGATCTTGCTGCGTTGCAGCAGCACGCCGATGAGCAGCACCGGCACGGTGCTGACGAACGCGGGCACCACGTCGAGCGGGCCGCCGCCCAGCAGCAAGGCGACGCCCGCCGCCGAGGCGGCCCCGCCGGCCAGCCAGACCGGCAGTGTGTACGGATCGGGCGCGCGGGCGATGGCGTCCAACTCGCGCGCCGCCTCGGCCACGCTGACCCGGCCCTGCGCCACCCGCCGCGACAGGTCGTTCACCGCCGAGACGCGGGCATAGTGCAGCGTGCGGCTGGGCACGCGATGGACCAGCGTGACCGGGTGGGCCATCTGCGGGTCGTCGAGCGACACGTAGATGCCGGTGGTCATCACCAGGCACTGGCTGTAGGCGATGCCGAAGGCCCGCGCCAGGATATTGACCGTGTCTTCGACGCGCGCCGTCTCCGCCCCGCTGCTGAGCATGATGGCCCCCGCCTGCACGGCCACCGCCAGCACCTGCTGCACATGCGAGCGCCCCGCCGCCGGGTGCGATTCGACTGCCGTCACCGCTGTCTTCTCTCTCCCTTCGTAGCCCTAAGCCGGGCCGGTCGGTCCCTGTTCCCGGCAGTATAGCATACGCCGGACCCGGCATCCGGGTGCGGGACCAACCTGACCCCCCTGGCCCCCTTGTCTGCCGCGTCGAGCGCCGGCCAGGCGACGGGGCGCGCACACGCCGCCACCCAGGCGTGCCCAGCGTGGTTTTGCCGAAGCCGGCGGGGCCGCGGTGATCGTCAGCTTGCGGCGCTGCCCCGTGTTAAGGCGTGCGATCAAGTGCGGCCAGGGCACGACTTGCGGCGGCGGTGGGAATATAGAGTTTAGTGGCCGGCACGGGAATAGATTATGAATCCATTATAGAAGATCTACCCAAACCGCGGGCAGCGCGGCCAGGGTGGACGCCGGGCCGAACCGGGTCCCATGCTGCCGCGCGGGGGATTATTGCACGGCGGCAAGCGCCGCATCAATCTCCTGGCAGGCCTGGTCGAGCGCCTGCCGGCTGGTCTGCATCCCGGCAAAGACGCGCTCGGTGGCCTCGTTGAGGGCCTGCTGGATCTGCGGATTGGCCGGGCCGCCCCAGACGCCCGGCTGGCCGTAACTCGCTCCCTCGTAGAGCAGCCTGGAGATCCGGCTGAGCGTGCTGGACCCCTGGAAGAAGGGGTGGGTCTCCATGCCCTTCAGCGAGGGCAGGGCAAAGCCGGTCTGCAGGATCGCCCCCTCGTTCTCCCGGCTGGTGAGGAACAGCACAAGCGCCGCGGCGGCCCTGGGGAACCTGGTCTGCGCCGCGGCGCCCCAGCCCGCGAAGCCCAATGTCGTGGCCCTGGCCCCGCCCTGGCCCAGCGGCAGCGGCACCGCGTCATAGTGGACCCCGAAGGCCGCTTTGGGATCCGTCAGGTAGGGGTTGATCCAGCCGCCCACGACAATGCTGGCCGCGCGCTGCTTGGCGAAGGCTTCCCCCTCCCAGCCGGCGCTGACGTCGGCCGAGAGCGCGAGGACGTGATCCTGGTACAGGCCATAGAACCAGTCCAGGGTGGTGACCCCCGCGGGACTGTTGATGGCGCACCGGTTGTTGTCGAGGACCCTGGCGCCGTTGGCGAGGGCGAAGTTGCCCCAGTATAGGAAGAATACGAGATCGCTGGCGAAGCCGAACACCCGCGTCTGGCCGCTGCCCGTTGTGTTCGCTTTCACCCAGGCCGTGAAGTCGGCCTGGGTCCAGCCGGGTTTGGGCGGGGTCGTGACCAGGTCGGTGTTGTAGAAGAGGGCCATGCTTGTGAAGTCCTTGGGCAGGCCGTAGACCTGCCCGTCCGGGCCGAGGAAGACGCCGGTGAGCGCGGGGAAGTAGTCGTCCTTGCTGCGCCCGACCTCGGTCAGGGCGGGCCTGAGGTCCAGGAGCACCTGATGGGGAATGAGCTGGTAGGGCAGATCCACGTCGAGGTAGAAGACGTCGGGTTGCGCGCCGGCCTTGATCTGGGCGAGCAGCTTGGTGCCGTAGTCGGACGGCTGCGGTTCATAGGTGATGGTGATGCCGGGATAGACCTGCTGGAAGCGGGCGAGCGCGTCGCGGACCACCTGTTGCTCGGAGGTATCGCCCCAACTGGAGACGCGCAAGTGGGCACCAGGTTCGACCGCGTTCTTCTGATAGGCGGCCGGGTCAAACGGGACGGCGCCGGGGGCTGCCGTAGCGGCCGGCGCCACGGCGGGGGGCGCGATCCCGGCGCCGGGTGCGGGAAGGGTGTTCCCGCCGCCGCAGGCGCTCAAGCACAGCGCGCCCAGCAGCAGCGCTGCCGGCACGCGCCCGCGGGTCCGCAAAGCCATGGCGAATCGCCTCCTTGCTGCATCCGGGCCATGCCGCGTGGGAACGCGCGACGGGCCGCGGGCAGCGCGTGTTT
>CBJNAR010000502.1:0-4021 GCA_966434075.1 uncultured bacterium | reverse complement strand
CGGGCCAACCGGCGCCGGCAGACCGTGCAGGTGGCGTGCTTCTACCGCACGCCGCTGGAGCGAGTCCTGTTCGACGCACTGCTGGCCGGGCAGGACTACGAGGCGGCGCCCGGTGCCTTTCGCCCGGCGGTTGCCATCCAGCAGATTTTCAGCCTGCTCAAGCAGAGTCCGACCGGTGCGGTGCGCCTGGCGCCCTTGCTCGAACTATTCGGCGACCGGCTCACGGAGGCGGATCTCCAGGCGATTCTGGGCACGTTGCAGGCGCTGGACTACCTGCAAAGCGGGCGGCCCGGCGAATGGCGGGCGGGGGCGCGCCTGCACCGCCTGGTCGATCAGCAGGCCACGGAACACGCCCCGCTGAGCCTGCACAGCAACCTCGCCGTGGCCGACACGCCGCCGATCAAGATCCGTGACCAGTACAGCCAGCGGGTCGTGGCGAGCGTGGACCGCCAGTGGTTCGACCGCGACCTGCTCACGCTGGAGGGCCGCCCGCTCAACGTGGAGTGGGCCGACGGCGAGTCGCTGTGGGTGTCGGCCTACCGGGGCGCCGATACCGCGGAGCACCTGCGCTATCTGTCGAGCCGGCAGGTGCTGAGCTACGATCTGGCGCGCCGGCTGCCGGCGCAGGTGGGATTGGCACCCCGCGCGGCACCGCTGGTGCCCTACAACGACGGCTGGCTGTGGTTCCACTGGCTGGGCGATGTGTATGGGCGGGCGACCCTCGATCTCCTGCGCTACACGCTGGCCGCGAGCGAGTCGCCGCAGCCGGGCATCTGCCTGGCGCTGCGCGACGAACTGCGCGCGCTGCCGGTCTGGACCGCCGATCAGGTGACGCGCTATTTGCACGATGAGGACCGGCGCTATGAGCCGCTGCTGGCGCTGGGCGCCTACCACCACCTGCTGCCCACGGAGCTGCGCCGCCGCGCGGTCGTGGCGCAGTTTGACGTGCCGCGCTTCCTGCGCGCCGTGGGCGCGCTCCAGATCATGCGGGCGGCGGAAGCGGTGAACCAGGGGTTACAGGATCTGGTGACCGGTGGGCGTTAGAGCGGGGATGACACACATGAAGTTGAGCAAGAAGCGCCGGGCACAACTGGAGCACTTGATCGCGCAATACGAGCGGACCCGGCAGTTTCCAGGTTTTGCAGCCTGTCTCGATATGCTGGATGCCGGCGCGGAGGAGTTAGAGTGGGGGCTGAGTATTCTGCGCAATCACGCACCGGAGCATGTCGCGGAGTTTATCCAGGCCCTTCAGGCACCCGAACACGAGTCCGTGCGCTGGTTGTTGCTTGAAGCTGTTGGCGCCACGCATTCCGATGCCGTTGTTCCGCTCCTGGCAGGCTACTTGCAGGGCAGCGATAGCGATTTGTGGTATTGGGCGATCCGGGCGCTGTGGGAGATCGATACGAAAGAGGCGCGGCGGGCACTCTGGGAAGCCCGGTCCTACGTATTCGCGACAGACGAGGAGACCGCCCGTTTTCAAGCGCGGCTGGCTGAAGTGATGGCGGAACGCCCCAAGCGGACTTAGGTCTCGCCTGCCATGTTGAATGGGGAAGCATCCCGGCTTGCGCCCCACGAGACGAGACTCTTCGCTCCGCTCAGAGTGACAAGGGATGGGTGGGCGCTACGCCGAACCACGGCAGGGCGCGTGCGGCGGCACGGCGGGTTTGAAACCCGCCCCTACACCGGCAGTCGGGCCTTTCCCGGAGCTGAACGTAGGCAGATCGTGTGGGGCGGCAAGGCGGGTTTGAAACCCGCCCCTACACCGATAACCCGGCTTTTTACAGTTCGGCGATTTCGTTTAGGCAAGATGAAGGCCGGCCACGCACCTATACGTGGTCGGCCTTCGTCTTGCTCGGTGGCAGGTGTTTATCGGAAAGCGGGCATGATCTTTTCGGCAAAGATCTGGTAGCTTTTCAGGTTGGCGAGGTTGTTGCGGAAGTAGATGACGAAGTATTCGGTGCCCGCTTCGACCAGTTGCTGGAGCACCGGGATGGCTTCCTCGGCGGTGCCGATGATGTTGGTTTTGTGCAGGCTTTCCAGCGTCGGCTCGTCGCTCTTGGCGAGGCGGCGGGCGTCGCGCACGGCGTCGTCGGGACTCTGGCCGGGTTCCAGCAGGTACATGAAGATGTGGTTGCTCTTGATGATGCTGTTATAATCCCGATCCAATTTCGCGCAGTGCTCGCGCAGCACGTCGAACTTGTGGCGGCACATCGCCGGGTCGCGGGCGGTGATGTTGCAGGCGTCGGCGTATTTGGCGACGAGCTTGAGCGTGACCTTTTGCCGCCGCCACCCACCCACAGCGGAGGGTGGGGCTTTTGCACGCCCTTTGGCTCGTTGATCGCGCCGCGCACCTGGTAATACTTGCCCTCGACAGTGGCATAATCCTCGGTCCACATGGCGCAGATCACCTGCAACGCCTCGTCCAACTGGCGCAGGCGTTCGGGGCCGTCGGGGAAGGGGTAGCCGTAGGCGAGGTATTCTTCCTCGTACCAGCCCGCACCGATGCCGAAGTCGAGCCGTCCGTGGCTCATCACGTCCACGGTCGAGGCGATTTTCGCCAGCAGCGCGGGGTTGCGGTAGTTGTTGCACGTCACCAACTGGCCCACGCGGATGGTCTTGGTATCGCGGGCCAGCCCGGCAGTGGCCGTCCAGCACTCGAAGTTGGTTTCCAGTTCGGGCGTGGGCACCGTGTGGAAGTGGTCGTAGAGCCAGATCGAGTCGAAGCCCAGGCGCTCGGCTTCCTGAGCGGCACGGGTCATGGTTTCGTACTTCTCGACCGGGTCGGGGATGCTGACGAGGTCTTGCCGCCAGCCCTGCGGCACAATGACGCCGAATTTGACAGCCATGCACACTCTCCTGTGGGGGGTAAAGGGGATGGATCGATCACGCAATCGATCCAGCACGATTTAGACCACCTTTCGGCGGGGGATGGCGCGGGATTAGAGGGTGATCAGGCCGCGGCGGGCGCCCTGGCTGACGGCTTCGGTGCGGCTGGAGGCGCCCAACTTGGCGTAGATCGAGGAGACGTGGAACTTGACCGTGTGCTCGCTGATCTGCAAGCGGCGGGCGATCAGCTTGTTGGGGAGCCCCTCGCCCAGCAGTTCGAGCACCTCGCGCTCGCGGGGGGTCAGCGGTTCGTCCAGCGGGGCGGGGCTGAGGGCTTCGACAGCTGCCGGTTGGCTGAGCATCCGCTCGGCCAGGGCGGCGGGCAGCACGACGGGCCCATGCGCGGCGGCCAGGACGGTGGTCTGCAACTCGTCCATCGGCGCATCGCGGGGCAGGATCGCCCAGCCGGGCAGGTCGAGGGCGCGCAGCGTCGCCGCCGGGCCGGCATCGTCGGCCAGCGCGACCACCGCGGGGCGGCGCGGCCCGCTCAGCACCTGGGCCAGGTTGCCCAGCAGGCTCTCGTCGGCGACCAGCAACACGTCGGCTTCGGTCAGGTCGAGGCCCCCAGCCAGGTATGCCGTTTCGCCCAGCACCTCTAGCTCCGCGCCGGCCAGCATGGTGCGCAGGCCGGCGCGGAGCATCGGGGTGAGGGCCGCGATGAACACGCGCGTCATGAATTCTGTATAGGCTCCGCCACTTCGACGTCGATTGCCAGCACGGTATCCCGGCGCAGCACATGGAGGCGCACCGTTTCGCGCGGGTGGACCTGGGACAGCGTTTCGATCAGCGTATCCGTGCCGTCCAGGCGCCGGCCGTCGACTTCCAGCAGCACATCGCCCGCCAGCAGCCCCGCGCGGTTGGCCGGTCCATCCGCATGGACCGTGCCCACGAGCAGGCCCGCGGCGCGGGGCCGGCGCCGCTCGTCACGCGGCGCGGGCGGTAGCTCGATGGGCCGCACCTCCACGCCGAGATAGACCCGGCGGCTTGGTTCGGCGGCCAGCCAGCTTTCGACCACGTGGCTGGGGATGGCGACGCCCTGGTCGCCGCCGAAGATCATGGCGTTGATGCCGACGACGGCGCCGGGGGCGTCCACCAGCGGGCCGCCCCAGTTGCCGGGGGCGAGGCGCGGAGCGGT
>CBJNAR010000501.1:0-4022 GCA_966434075.1 uncultured bacterium | reverse complement strand
CGGCATTGCCGGCCTGCTACTGGTGTCGCGCCCCGGTGTCGGCGATCCCCAGGCCGGGCAGACCGGCAACCTCGACAGCATCACGGCGGTTGTGCTGGGCGGCACCAGCCTTCTGGGCGGGCGCGGCCATATCGTCGGGACGTTGATCGGCGCGCTGATCGTGGGCGTGTTCCGGAACGGCCTGCAACTGATGGGCGTCGAGTCGAACTATCAGGTGCTGATTACCGGGATCCTGGTGATCGTGGCCGTGACCGTTGACTATCTCTCGCACCGCAACAGGTAGCCGGAAAGGAGGCCGCCATGAGCACAACTCCCACGCCATCGCCGGGCAAGGTGCTGCTCGAAATGAAGGACATCGGCAAGACCTTCCCCGGCGTCAAGGCCCTGGAGGGCGTCAGCCTTAGCGTGCGTGAAGGCCAAGTCCATGCTTTGCTGGGCGAGAACGGGGCCGGGAAGTCGACGCTGATCAAGATCTTGTCGGGCGCCTATAGCAAGGACGAAGGCCAGATTTTCTTCGACGGCAAGCCGGTCGAAATCCGCCAGCCGCAGGACGCGCAGGCGTTGGGCATCCAGACCATCTACCAGGAATTCAACCTGGCCCGCGACCTGACGATCGGGGAGAACATCTACCTAGGGCATCTGCCGATGCGCGGCCTCTCGGTAGACTGGGCGCAAGTCCGGGAAGGATCGCGGAAGATCCTGGACGCCCTCGGTGTTGCGTTGTCGCCGGACGCGATGGTTTCAACCCTCTCCGTCGCCGAGCAACAACTGGTCGAGATCGCCAAATCGTTGAACCGCAAGACACGCATCCTGATCATGGACGAGCCATCCGCCGTGCTGGGCGAAAAGGATCTGGAGAAGTTGTTCCAGGTGGTGCGGTCCCTCCAGGCCCAGGGCATCGGCGTGATCTACATTTCGCACCGGCTGCGCGAAATCTTTGAGCTGGCCGACGAGGTCACCGTGCTCAAAGACGGCCGTTACGTCGGCACGCGGCAGGTGGCCGACGTGACGATGGACGACCTGGTCAAGCTCATGATCGGGCGCGATCTGAAGGATGTCTACCCCAAGCGCGAGCCCGTCCTGGGCGAAACCCTGTTGGAAGTCAAGAACCTCTCGCGGAGCAAGCTCGTTCACGACATCTCCTTCAATCTCCGCGCGGGGGAGATCGTCGGGTTCGCCGGCATTACCGGGTCGGGGCGCACCGAGGTGGTGCGCGCCATCTTCGGCGCCGACCCCTGCACGGCCGAGATGCGCGTCCGCGGCAAGCCCTACAAGCCGAGTTCCCCAGAGGGCGCCATCCGCAACGGCGTGGCCCTGGTGACCGAGGATCGCAAGGCGCAGGGGCTGTTTCTCAAGCAGAACGTGACGGTCAACACCACGATCTCCGGCTTAAAGCTGCTGAGCCGCTTCGGCCTCTTCTTGCAAGAGGCCCTGGAGCTGGCCCTGGTTAAGCGGATGATCCAGAATCTACGCATCAAGACGCCCGGTCCGAGCTTCATGGTCATCAATATGAGCGGCGGCAATCAGCAGAAGGTCATCCTGGCCCGCTGGCTCAGCGTCGGTACCAAGATCTTCATCATGGACGAGCCGACCCGTGGCATCGACGTGGGCAGCAAGTCCGAGATTTACCAGTTGATGGACGATCTGACCAGGCAAGGCGTCGGGGTCATCATGATTTCCTCGGAGCTGCCCGAGGTGCTGGGCATGAGCGATCGCATCATGGTCATGCGCCAGGGCACGATCGCCAAGGAGTTGTCAAGAGCCGAGGCCAGCGAGGAAGAGATCATGAAGTACGCCGTGGGGTCCGAAGTGGCCTGATCGCGGCCAGGAGGCGCTACCATGTCGGTGATTACGATATCCAGACAGCTTGGCAGCGAGGGCGCGGAAATTGCCCGGCAAGTGGCGGCGAGTCTGAATTACGCATTCGTGGACAAGCAGACGACCGACACCATCTTCCGGCAATACGGCCTGACCCGGTTTGACGACCTGTACAACTCGGTACCCAACTGGCTCGATCTGCTCAACGCGGACAACCTGATGCTTGTCGCCATGGCGAACGAGATCATCGAGGCGGTGGCGCAGCGCGGCAATGTGGTGATCCTGGGCCGGGCGGGCTTCGCGGTCCTGGCCGGCTACGCCGATGTGTTAAACGTGCGTATTCAGGCGCCCGTTGGCGATCGGGTGCAGCGGGTGATGGAACGCGAGGGGTTGGCCGATGTCGAGGTAGCTGCCGAACGGGTCAAGCAGGACGACGAGGTGCACGACAAGTACATCCAGAGGTTCTACAACAAGCAATGGGACGACCTCGCGAACTTTGATCTCGTCGTCGACACCGGCGCGCTGTCCATGGGGGCGGCAGTGCAACAGATTGTCGAAGCGGCCCGCGGCCTGGATCAAAAAGCGCAGCCGGCGGACGCGCCCAGCACCCGATCCCTCCAGGTAGATCCGGTTCTGGCGGATGCGGTCGCCGAAGCCATGGCCCACCCGCTCCCGGAGGTACACCCGCCGGAATCCCAATAGCCGCGCACACGGTCGGCGTCGGAGCGCGCCCGGTCCTGCCGCCATAGGGCCGATGCGCTCCGGCACGCGCCCGTCCCGGCGTCCCGTCCCGATCGGGCCCTGCGCGGCCGGTAGAGGTAAAGCATGGACATAGACACGAAACGAACGATTACACTCGTCGTCCACGACGACAAAAAGTCGGACCTGCTGGAATGTGCGCTTCAATAAAGCCTTGCTGAGTCAGAATGACCTGTATGCCACAGGCACGACGGGCAAACTCGTGGCAGAAGAACTTGGCGTCCCGATCAACAAGCTCCAGAGCGATCCGCCGGGTGGCGATCAGCACATCGGAGCCAAAATCGCTACCCCCGGCTATGAGGGCTATCGCCCCCGCCTGGACACAGAGCAGCGGGAGCCGGGCCCGGATACATCGGTTCCGCAAACTTGATCTGCCTAACGGCGGAACGGCTGCTGCGGCTCGTCACTTTCGCCCATCTGCGAGGCTAGATCCAGACTTTGCCCCTCCGGGTTCCGATCCCCCCGATTCGGTACCGGCGCGCTCCGCTAATCGGGGCCGGGGCAGGCAACAAAACAGACAGGGCGCATGTATATCTTTACGTGCGCCCGTATGCATTTGTCCCATCCCTGAAAACGGGCCGCGATTAGTCCTGGGAATGCCCGGCATGTGCGGCACGCAGCGTATTGATGCCGTCAGCGCGCTCCTGGGCCGCCGGAGGTACACCGGCGGATGGCGCGCTGCCCTGCGGAGGGACCGCGACGCGGGCAGGATCAGCGTGCGCCCCCGGCGGCGCACGCGGTGCGCGCGACCCCGGCGGGCGGGACACCCCCGATCCCGCGCACGACGAGGCGGATTCATGAACGGAAGGATATTGGCGCCCCTGGCCCGCCCGCGGGGCGGCGGGCGGACGCGCCGGGGCCGCGGCGTGCTCATCGCGCTGCTGGGCCTCGGCCTCGCCGCCTGCGATAGCGGCGCACAGCTCTCGGGCGCGGGCGCGCCCACCCCCATCGGCCCGGCCACTGCCACCGTCGTGGCGACCATCCCGGCCACCCCCGTTCCCGCGGGGGGCACAGCGGAACCCCAGCCCGTAAACGCCGGGAGCGCGGTGGCGCCCGGCGGGGACTGGCCCATGTACGGCCACGACGCCGCACGGACCAACTACAACCCCGCCGAAACCAGTATCTCCGCGGCCAACGCCGCCCAACTGGCGCCGCGCTGGCAGGCCGATATCGGCGCGGGGGCCGGGCCGCCGTCGGGCGCGCCGAGCGTGGCCGCCGGACACGTCTACGTCGCCGGCAGCGCAACATCCGGCCCCAACTTCTTCGCCTTCGACGCCGCGACCGGCATCGTCAACTGGAGCGCCGACCTGGGGCACGGCGCGGGCTGCTTCGGCGTGGGCATCGGCGCCACGCCCGCCATCTCCGGCAGCGTGGTGGTGGCCGGCGGCGGCGACCGCGCCTACTATGGCCTGGACGCCGCGAGCGGGGCGCAACCCTGGCGCGTC
>CBJNAR010000500.1:0-4027 GCA_966434075.1 uncultured bacterium | reverse complement strand
GACATTACGGCCACGCCTCCCCCCCGCGGCGGGCCGGGGAGAGGTTGCCGCTGCGGGCGCGATCTCCCCTCCCCGCGGCGGGGAGGGGCCGGGGGAGAGGTTAGTGGGGTTACCTCACCCCCGCCAGTGGCGCCAGGCGTCGATGTAGTAGCGCAGGACGACCGGGTTTTGCAGCGTCGAGATGTCCGTGGGCAGGTCGCCGGAGTCGGGGTCGAAGGTGGGCATGATCGCCAGTTGGGCCGGGGTCAGGAAGCGCGTGGGGACTTTGGGCGCGGCGGGCGGCCAGGTAGGGGTGACGTTCGAGGCCAGGATGAAGCCCCAATCGCCGAAGGACGGCACGTAGGTGTGGTAGGGCTGCACGCGCAAGCCCGCGTCCCGCGCCGTGTGCACGATGCACCAGTAGGCCTGGCGCACGAAGTAGGGCGAGGACGACTGTTGCACGAACATGCCGCCGCGCGCCAGGTGGCGGCCCGCGATGGTGTAGAACTCGCGCGAGTAGAGTTTGGCGAGACCCTCGTTGCGCGGGTCGGGCAGATCGGTGATGATCACCGGGTAGAGGTCGGAACTGTCGGCCAGGTACTGGTAGCCGTCGGCGTTGACGACCTCCACGCGCGGGTCGGCGAACGACCCGCCGTTGAGCGCCACGATGGGGCCGAAGGTGCGCCCCAGCTTGACCACCGCCGGGTCGAGATCGACCAGCGTGACGTGTTGCACGTCGGGATACTTCAGCACCTCGCGCAGGGCCAGCCCGTCGCCGCCGCCGATGATCAGCACGCGCTCGTGCGACGGGGCCAGCGTCATAGCCGGGTGGACCAGCGACTCGTGGTAGCGATACTCGTCGCGGCTGGAGAACTGCAACTCGCGGTCCAGGTAGAGCCGCAGGTCTTCCTGGTACGACGTGACCACGATGCGCTGGTAGGCCGACTGCTCGGCGTAGAGGATCTGGTCCTGGTAGAGCCGTTCCTCCACGATGGCCGTGATGCTGCTGGCCTGGACCACCCCGC
The DNA here is from genome assembly GCA_966434075.1 of uncultured bacterium. Lineage (GTDB taxonomy): Bacteria > Chloroflexota > Chloroflexia > QHBQ01 > JAICKM01 > JAICKM01. The sequence goes on along the minus strand of CBJNAR010000500.1, from coordinate 3,023 downwards.
CGCCCAGCAGCAGCAGCGCGCCGATGGTGCCCAAGGCGATGGTCCGCGCGCCGGGCAGGCCCGCGCCGAACACGCGCAGGTTGATGGCGACCACCACCAGGTTGCAGATGCCGGTCAGGAACCCGGTGCGCGTCAGGCCCAGGTAGGGCAGCAACAGCAGCGGGAACAGCACCGACGCCCCCAGCGCGCCCAGGTAGTCCACGGCCAGCACGTTGGCAAGCGTGTCGCGCAGGGTGCCGTAGCGGCGGGCGATGCGCGTCAGCAGCGGGATCTCCAGCCCAATCAGCGTACCTAGCGCGACCAGCGTGGCGATCATGACCACGACGTAGCTGCGCGGGAAGACGCTGTAGAAGGCGAACAGCCCCGCCGCCGCGCCGCCGCCCAGCAGGCCCACGGCGATCTCGACGATCAGGAACACGCGCAGCAGGTTGTCGCGCACGGCCCGCGACAGGAACGAGCCCAGGCCCATCGCCGACAGAAACACGCCCAGCGTGATCGAGAACTGCACCACGCTGTCGCCGAGCAAATACGACGACAGGCTGCCGATGATCAGCTCGTAGATCAGCCCGCAGACGGCGATGATGAAGATGGAGATGAGCAGCGCGCCCGCTTCGCGCCCGGCGGCGCGCGACCCGGTGGGTGCCGGGGCCAGGATAGGCGGGGCAACGGGCGCCGGGGTCTCGGTCCGGCTCACAGGCGGGGTCCGGTTCTAGCCGCGCGGGGGATCACACGCCGCGCACGCCGAAAGCGTGCTCGACATCGGCGCGGTTGGGGCGCCGGCCGTGGAAGCAGGCGATCTCGTTGGCCGTCCAACGGATGGTGTAGATGCCGCCGGGGCCGATGGCCTGCGCGTATTCCATCAGGTCGCCGGGCGACACGCTCCAGTTGATCATGCCCTCGATGTAGTCGACCACGGCGTAGCCGCGCGACTGCACGCGGACCATCGACTGGCCCAGGTTGATCACGGCACCCTTGTCGATGCGGCTCAGGTCGCCTTCATCGGGCAGGGTGAACGGCACCCACAGCACCAGGCCCAGGCCCTCGCTGTCGGCGATCCAGCGGCCCGCGCCCTTCGGCCCGAGCAGCAGCCACTCGTCCCAGTGGGTGTAGTTCTCGCGGTAGCGCACCCGCCCGATGACCAGGTAGAGATCGTCGCGCAGGGTGCCCTGCATGCCTATGCGCAGCGGGATGCCGGTGGTCGGCTCCAGGTCCTTGGCCGCGCTGCTGCTCACCCGGTAGGGCGACGTGGTGAGCTCGACGGTGGCGTTGTCGGAGTCGGCGCCGCCGCTGCCCAGCGGCTGGGTGCTGTCCTCGACAATCAGTTCGGTGGTCGGCCCGTCGTCGCTTGCGCTCGCCGGCGTGTTATTCCCGGCCGGCAGGCGATCTGCCGCCTCCGGCCCGGCGGACCCATCCGGCGTGGACAGATCGATCCGCGTCCAGCACGCCCCGCACACAATCGACGTAAGCGTGGGGCTGTAATGGACTTCATTGGCTGCTCCACAGGCGGGGCAGCGAATTTGTCGCGTTTCCAGGGACATAGATCCTCATTGGCCCGGCAAGATCCTAGAATCTTCTTGCCGTGCTGCTATTATACCACGGATGCCGTCGGGCGGCCTATTTGCCGCCGCCGCCGCTGCCGCCCCCGCCCACGCTCCGCCCACTGCTGCCCGTGCGGATCGATGGGCCGACCCCGCCGCCACTCACATAGCCGCCGGAGTCCAGAGCCGAAATAACGAAGCAGATGATCAGCAGGACAATCAAGATGATAATGACCGAGCCGCCGCCGGCCAGGCAGCCGCCGCGCCGGGGCGGACCACCCGCCGCGCCGCCGCCCGCGCCACTGCCGACCAGCCCGCGGGCCGCACCCAGCCCGAAGGCCTGCTCCACCGTGCCGCGGTCGAGCCGCCGGCCCTGGTAGAACTCGATCTCGTTCTCGGTCCACTCGATGCTGTACATGCCCTCCGGGGCCACGGCCTCCGCGTAGTCCATGCGGTCGCCCACGGTGGCCCGCCAGGTCAGCTCCCCTTCCAGGTAGGCGATGTACGACGTGCCCTTCGAGCGCACCCGCGCCGGGCTGCCGCCGAGCTGGATCGTCCCCCCGCGGCGGATCTCCGCCGGGTTGATCGGCGCGGGCGGGTTGAACGGGTACCACAGCACCAGGCCCACGTCTTCGCTGTCCGAGATCCAGCGATAGGCGCCTGCCGCGCTGAGCAGCAGCCATTCGTCCCACACGTCTTCGTCGTCGCGGTAGCGCACCCGCCCGATGATCTGGTAGGACTCGCCTTCGAGCGTGCCCTGCATGCCCAACTGGAACGGCGTCCCCACCGGGTCGGGGCGCGGCCCAACGTTGCCGATGGCCTGGTAGGGCGGGCGGGTCAGGTCGATCTGCGTGTGGCAATAGGGGCAGACGATGGCCTTGGACCGCCCCAGCGTCTTAATATCCAGCGGCGCGCCGCATTGCGGGCAGTTGAACTGTTGGACTTGCACGGCCGCTCCCTTTCCTTAGTGCTGAGTGCTGAGTGCTGAGTGCTGAGTGCTGACGGATCTCGATTTGTTGTGTAGCCGCGCGATTTATCGCGCCGTACTCGTTGCTCTTTAGCGCGTTGCGTTGCGCTGGGCAGTAGGCCGGTTTGAAACCGGCCCCTACACCGCAACATCGGCATTGATCCCGCCGCGCGGCAGGCCGGTTTCAAACCGGCCCCTACACCGCAACATCGGCATTGATCCCGCCGCGCAGGAGGCCGGTTTGCAACCGGCCCCTACACCGCAATATCACGGTGGTGGACTACTGGCACCGATTGGTCGGTCTAGGGGCCGGTTGCAAACCCGCCCGCGTCGCTACTCAGCACTCGTCCTGACCACTGACCACTGACCACTGACCACTGACTACTGACCACTGACCACTAGATCGTCGAACTCCAGCGGCTCGCCCTGGTGCAGGGTGATGCCGTTGGCGTCGAGGACCAGGCGGATGGCCTGGCCGCTCGCGTTGCCGTCGATGTACTGCACGGGGCGGCCCGGCG
>CBJNAR010000499.1:0-4027 GCA_966434075.1 uncultured bacterium | reverse complement strand
CCCGAAGCGGTCGTAGGCCGAGCGCTTGCTCGTATCGCTCAGCACCTCGTAGGCTTCGTTAATTTCTTTGAACTGGGTTTCCGCGTCCGGCTCTTTGTTGATATCCGGGTGGTACTGGCGGGCCAGCTTGCGGTAGGCCTTGCGAATATCGTCTTCGCTCGACCCGCGGGCCACGCCCAGCACCTCGTAGTAGTCGCGCTTGGTTGCACTCATTTATTGGTTTCCTGGCTTCTCGCCCACCTGACCTTTGCCGACTTTGACAACCGCGTGGCGCAAGACCTTGTCCTTGTGGCGGTAGCCACGCGCGAACTCTTCCGCCACCACATCTTCGCCCTCGCCGCCCTCTTCGTAGGCGATGGCCTCGTGGATTGTGGGATCGAAAGGCTGCCCGATCGAGTGGATCGGCGTCACGCCTTCCTGCTCCAGGATCGTGTGCAGCTTGCGGTCGATCATGCGCACGCCCTCGACCCAGGCGTTGCCCTCGGGCGCGGCCTGGAGGGCGCGGTCAAAATCGTCGACCACCGGCAACAGCTTCTTCAGCAACTGCGCGGCGCCATACTGCTGGGCCTCCGCTCGTTCTTGCTCCGTGCGCCGGCGAAAATTAATAAAACTCGCCCGCTCACGCTGTAACAGGTCCAGATACTCGGCGGCTTTGGCCTCCGCGCGGGCCAGCGCATCGGCCTCGGTCCCGGTCGAGGTCACATCATGGCCCCCGCCGTTGACATCGCTTCCCGTATTCTGGTTATTCGTATCCATATTATCAACCGACATTCCAAGCCTCCTCCGCCGGTTTGTCCAGGCCCGACCGAACCGGCGCATCAATATATTCTATAGTGTAGTACGGCAACAGGTTTCGCTCCGGGCAGGGACGCGCGAATCTCACAAGAGAAAACGAGAAACCCCGAGATTCGCATTACGCGTCGGCGCGCGGACTGTCGCCGTGGATCTGGTGCAGCATGCCCGTCAAGAGATCCGAAAGATAACGTACACTCGACACCGCCCGGCCATAAGGCATGCGGGTGGGACCGATGACGCCGATCACGCCGTTGACGGTGTCCGGCAAGCCATAGCGGGCCACCACGACGCTGCAATTGCGCATCGGATCGCTGCGGTGCTCTTCGCCGATAATGATCTGCACGCCCTCGCGGGCCTGCACGGCGGGCACAATCGACAGCAGGATCGAGTCGCCTTCCAACAGATCCAGCATTTGCTTCAGGCGGTCGGCCTCGCGGAACTCCGGCTGGTCGATCAGTTGCGACAGGCCCTCGCGGTAGAAGCGCGACCCGGCGGGTTCCTCCAGCCGTTGCAGCAGCAGGCCGGCCACGGTGCGCAGGCGCGGCAGCAGGGCCGGGGCATCCTCCGGCAGATCCAGCACGCTCAACTCGCTCGCCGTCTTGTTGTAAAAATGCGAGTTGGCGAGGGTCGCCAGCGCGCTCAGGCGTTCCTGGTCCCAATCCTCGTCAAAGGTCAGCAACTGCTGCATCAGTGTGCTGTCCTGGGCCACCAGCAACAGCATGGCCCGCCGCTCGGACAAGCCGAGCAATTGCAGATGCTTCACGCGCGGTACCGCCGAGTGGGGCGGCGTGACCACGGCGGCATTGCGCACCAGGCGCGCCAGCAACGAGGCCGAGAGATGCATCCACTCCTCGATGTCCAACTCCACCTGGTGGAACTGGTGATCGATGGTGCGCTGTTCGGCCTGCGGCAGCGTCGCCGTACCCATCAGGTACTCGACAAAATAGCGGTAGCCCTTGTCGGACGGGATGCGGCCCGCGCTGGTGTGCGGCTGGACAATGTAGCCGCCGCGCTCCAGGTCGGCCATGGCGTTGCGGATCGTGGCGGGGCTGACTCCCAGGTCGGTGTTCGCCGCCAGCGCCTCGGAGGCCACCGGGCGCGCGGTAGCGACGTACTGCTCGATGATCAGCCGCAAAATCGTGCGTTGTCGTTCGCTGAGTTCGTCCACCATAGCCGTGCCCCTGTGTGATCGCGCGCCCCTACCGTTGCCAACCTCTACCTCAATTATAACGCATCCAGAGGGGTTGCAGATCCATATTAGCACTCTCCTAGCGAGAGTGCTAATGTCTATAGGATACCACTTGCGCGTACCTTTGTCAAGCAGGGAAGCTGAGTGCGGTATTGTCAATTACGGCTAAAGCTGGTACAATCCGGCAGCACCATCGCCCATTTCCGGCACGGTGCGCGGCCGGCGCGAAAGCGCCTAGTGAGAGGAATAGTTGATGCGATATACCCTTGCCCTGCTGGCCGGCCTGTGCGCCGTCGCGCTGGGGCTGTTCGCCGCGACGACCGGCGCCGCCCCGGCCCCCCGCCCGGCCCCGGCGGCGCCCCTGGCCCCCGCCGCCGAGAACCTGCCGCCCGGCGCGGTCATCGACACCATCATCCCCGACGCGGGGAACGCCGTCGCCATGGCCTGGGACCCCGACGGCCGGTTGTTCTTCACCCAAAAAAGTACCAGCACCCCCAACACCGGCGCGGTGCGCCTGTTCGCCAACAACGTGCTCCAGGCCAGCCCGGTCATCACCTTTAACGTGGACACCTGCTCCGAGCGCGGACTCCTGGGCATCGCCCTGGACCCCAATTTCAGCACCAACCACTATATTTATGTCTACTACACCGCCTACTCCGGGTGCGGAGCCACGGAGAACCGGGTGGCGCGGTTCGTGGAAACCAACGGCGTGGGCAGCAGCCCCACGACCATCTTCGCCTCGCTGCAGACTGCCCCTAACCATAACGGCGGCAACATCCACTTTGGGCCGGACGGCAAGCTGTACATCTCTATCGGCGAAAACGCGAACCCGGCCAATTCACAGGATGTGACCGTCAGGAACGGCAAGATACACCGCATCAACTCCGACGGCACCTTCCCGGCGGATAACCCGGTCTTCACGCAGACCAACGCGCTACCCTCGCTCTTCGCCATGGGCCTGCGCAACAGCTTCGACTTCACCTTCGACGTGCTCAGCCCCAACATTTACGCCAGCGAGAACGGGCCCGGCTGCGACGACGAAGTCAATCGCATCGTGGGCGGCTACAACTACGGCTGGCGCGCGGGCTACCCCTGCGACGACGCGAATCCCAGCCCCACTTACAACACCATCCCGCCCCTGTGGTATATCGGCAACGGCTGCTGCGTCGCCCCGACGGGCATCGAGGTCTACCGCGGCAACGCCGTGCCCGCCTGGCACAACGACCTGTTCATGTGCGCCTACAACTATTCCTACCTCTACCACTTCTACGTGAGCGGCGATCGTAACCAGATCGTGAACGCCCAGACGGTCAACGGCGTGAGTTGTAACATGGACATCAGCACGGGGCCGGACGGCGCCTTCTACTATTTCCAGGGCGGCGGCTACACCATGGCCATCCTGAAACGGATCAGCGGCGCCCCGCCACCGCCCACGGCTACACCCACCGTCACAGATACTCCCGTGCCGCCCACGGCCACTGACACCCCCCCGCCGCCCACGGCCACGGCTACCGCCGCGCCGCCCACCGCGACCGTGACCGGCACGCCGCCGACGGCGACTGCTACCGCGTCGCCGAGCCCGGTGCCGCCCTGCACCATCGAGTTCAGCGACGTGCCACCGGGTAGCCCGTTCTACAGCTACATCCGCTGCCTGGCCTGCCGCGACGTGCTGAGCGGCTACGCCGACAACACCTTCCGCCCCGGCAACACGCTGACCCGCGGGCAGGCGGCCAAGATCCTGGCGAACGCCGCAGGTTATACCGACGCGATCCCCGCTGATCGCCAATCGTTTGTCGATGTGCCGCCGGCCCAGCCGTTCTGGGAGTGGATCGAGCGCGCCTATGCCCACGGCGTGATCAGCGGCTATTCCTGCGGCGGGCCGGGCGAGCCGTGCGACGGCACGGGCCGGACCTACTTCCGCCCCAACGCCGACATCACCCGCGGGCAACTATCGAAGATCGTGGCGTTCGCGGCGGGCTACACCGGCACCCCCACCACGCAGCGCTTCGAACGTCCCGCCTCAGCAGGATTGCGGCACGAGTT
>CBJNAR010000498.1:0-4033 GCA_966434075.1 uncultured bacterium | reverse complement strand
CGCCTTCCGCTTCCCGCCCGATCAGCGCCGTGGCCGGCACCGGCAGCGGCGGCGGAGGGGCGGCGGGCGCGGCTGGGTCGGGCGCGGGGAGAGTGTCGGATTCGGCGGGGGGCGCCGGGGCGCGCAAGTGCCGTATGGCTGCTGCCCGCTCGTCGGGCGGGATCCCCAGTTCGGCCAGCAGGAGGCCGGCCAGTTGGTGCGAGGGACGCTGCTTGCCGGCTTCGATCTTGCGCACGGTCTCCACGGAGCAGGCCACGCGCTCCGCCAGCGCCTCCTGGGTCAGATCCAGCGCCTTGCGCTGCTGCTTCAGCCAGGCGCCCGCCGAATTCGTCGCGTCTCCGTTCATCGAAGTCGCTCCCTTCGGATTTCCCCCCGCTTTCCCCCCCACTTATTGTACCACTTTCTCCTTCCCTTGTCGTCCTTTCCTCTGCTTTAATTCAATAATCCTTTCTCGCTGAACATTACTGGTCGCATAGCGATATACCTCTATCCGGCGCCTTGCGGGCGCGCAGTTGCCCGATCCGGGTGCGGCTCTGCGACTGGAGGGAGAGGCGGGCAAGGAAGGCGGTTTGCTCGGTAGTGACGAAAGGGAGGTAGCGCGATGTATCGCAAACTATTCGTGATTCTGGCGTTGCTGATGCTAGGCGCGGGCTGGTCGGGGGGCCGCGCCTTCGGGAGTCCGGCCGGCGCGGGCCCGGTCGGCTTCATCATCAATACGAGCGGGAACTCGATTACCGTGTTCGACCCGATGACCAAGGGGATCCTGCGGACGCACGACCTCAGCAAGGTCCTGAGCCGGCCCATCTACTCGGCGTACGACCGGGCCAGCCGGCGCTTGTACGTCGGCAACACCGGCTCCACCCTGACGGTGATCGACATGACCGACCCGCTGGCGCCGGTCGTGGTCGCCAATGTCAAGCCGGGCGGCCCTGGCGCCATCCACTGGGTCACTCTGGCAGATGGGTTGGTCTGGCTGGCCGGGCAGGAGGACAGCACCCTCTACGCCTATGATCCCGCCAATCTTAGCGCGCCGAAGGTGCGGCTGGGGCGCGCCCAGGGCTTCAACAACCCGCACGGGATCACCCTGCGTCCGGGCACGCACGAACTCTGGGTCACGAACAAGCCCTCCCAGGCGCCCGGTTTCGTGCTGCGCGTCGACACGAAAACAGGCACTGTGATCGGCGGGCCCCAGCCGACGACCGGCAAGAACGGGGATCAACCGAATAACGTGGTCTTCACCCCGGACGGGCGCTGGGCCTACGTCGTGAACGCCGGCAGCAAGGCCCGCCAGGTCACGCTCATGGACACCGGCAAGTTCACCACGGTCCGCCAGATCGAACAACAAGCGGTCGGCCTGGGGCCGCACGACGGGGTCTTCGATCCGGGCACGCGGCGCCTCTTCGTGACCAACAAGGTGAGCGGCACGGTCTCGGCGATCAACGTGGACACGAATACCCTGGCCGGCTACTTCGCCGTGGGGATGGAGCCGCACGGTGCCACGCTGGGGCCGGACGGCTTCATTTATATCACCGACCAGCATGACAGCAAGGTGATCGTGATCGATCCGCGCGCGCTGGCGATCACCGCCGTGATCAAGGATCCGGGGCTCGCCGGGCCCCACCAGATGGTCTTCACGGGGATGGCGCTCGCCCCGCCGGTGGCCCTGCCCGGCCCGGAGAGTCGCCGCTTCGCCGAAACCGGCCAGACCGTCAGCGGGCTGTTCCTGGATTACTGGAACGCGCACGGCGGCTTGATGCAGTTGGGTTATCCGATCTCGGCGCTGCAAGGGGAAGCCTCGGAGACCGACGGCCGGATGTACACGGTCCAATACTTCGAGCGCGCCGTCCTGGAGTATCACCCGGAGAACGCCGGTGGGCCCTTCGCCGTCCTGCCCGCGCAGCTTGGGACGTTCCGCTACTATGCCCGCTACGGCGCCGGCGGGGCGCCGGGGCAGCACGCTACGACCACGAATCCGCTCAAGTTTGCGGAGACCGGCAAGACGCTGGGCGGGGGCTTCCGTGCGTACTGGGAAAGTCACGGCGGGCTGGCGCGGCAGGGCTACCCGATCTCCGACGAGTTCACCGAGGTGTCGGAACTCGACGGCAAACCGTACACCGTGCAGTATTTCGAGCGCGCCGTGTTCGAGTACCACCCGGAAAACGCTGCGCCCTACGATGTGCTACTGGCCCAACTCGGCACCGCACGCTATCAGGCCCGGTAGCCGGACCGCTGGGGAGCCGGTCACGCGATCGGCGCGGACCCCGTAGGCGGTATCCGCCGCTTACCTGACCGGCTCTCCCGACTAATTGCTGCGACTACTCGTTCTGATCCCGCCGCACGGCCGGGCACCGTCACCGCCCATCCGTGCGGCGGGCCGCTTCGTATATCCCCAACCGGGCGGCTTGCATGTCCGAAAACGGCGAGAAAGTGCGCGGGAATTGCGCTACAATGGGGACATGCATACGAACCACACCCCCACCACCAACCTGCCGCTGAACGCGGACAATTGTTACCAGGCGCTGGTCAGCCGGGACGCGCGCTTCGACGGACGGTTCTTCGTCGGCGTGTCGAGCACGCGCATTTACTGTCGTGTCGTGTGCCCGGCCAAGACGCCGCGGCGCGAGAACTGCACGTTCTATCCCAGCGCGGCGGCGGCGGAGCGGGCGGGGTATCGGCCCTGTTTGCGCTGCCGGCCCGAACTGGCGCCCGGCAACGCCGTGCTCGACGCCGTGAGCCGGCTGGCCGCCGAGGCTGCGAGCCGCATCGAGGACGGCGTGCTGACCGAGGCGAGCGTCGGCCACCTGGCCGCCGAACTCGGCATCAGCGACCGGCACCTCCGCCGCGTGGTGGAGCGCGAGTTCGGCGTCACGCCGATCGAGCTGGCGCAGACGCACCGGCTGCTGCTGGCGAAGCGGCTGCTGACCGACACCGACCTGCCGGTGATCGAAGTGGCCTATGCCAGCGGGTTTTCGAGCCTGCGACGCTTTAACGCGCTGTTCAAGGAACGTTACCGGCTGAACCCCACGGGCCTGCGCAAGGCCCAGCCGCACCGCATCGCGCAGCGCCCGCTGGTCTGCGACCTGGCCTACCGCCCGCCGCTGGACTGGGTGGCGCTGCTCGGCTTCCTGAGCGCGCGGACGATCACCGGAGTGGAGCAGATCGACGGCCTGTGCTACCGGCGCACGGCGGCGTTCGGCAAGCACCGCGGGTGGCTGGCGGTGGACCCGGTGCCGGGGAAGGCGCTGCTGCGGATCAGCCTGGCGCCCACGCTGGCCCCGGTGCTGCCGCAGGTGCTGGCCGCCGTCAAGCGGCTGTTCGACCTGCTGGCCCCGCCCGACCTCATCGCCACGCATCTCGGCGCGCTGGCCGTGGCGAATCCCGGCCTGCGGGTGCCGGGCGCGTTCGACGGCTTCGAGGTGGCGGTGCGGGCCATCCTGGGCCAGCAGGTGAGCGTCAAAGCGGCGAGCACCCTGGCGGGCCGCCTCTCCGCCGCCTTCGGCGAAGCCGTCGAGACGCCGTATGCGGAGCTGGCCGTGCTCACACCCGGAGCGGCACGGCTCGCCGGGGCGGCGCCGGAGGAGATCATGGCGCTGGGCGTCACGCGCAGCCGGGCCACGGCCATCGTGGCCCTGGCCCAGGCCGTGGCGGCGGGCGCGATCCGGCTGGAGCCGCGGGTCGACGTGGCCGAGGCGATGGCCCGGCTGCGCGATCTGCCCGGCGTGGGCGAGTGGACGGCGCAGTATGTCGCCATGCGCGCCCTGTCCTGGCCGGACGGGTTCCCGCACGGCGACCTGGGCATCCGCAAGGCGCTGAATGAACCGAATCCCAATCGCGTGTTCACGCTGGCGGAGGCTTGGCGCCCCTGGCGGGCCTACGCCGCGATGCACTTATGGAAATCACTGGAGACCCCTGCATGTTTGACCGAACACGAACCCCAGCCGCAGATCGCGTGATCTATTACACCACGGTGAGCAGCCCCATCGGGCCGCTGCTGCTGACCTCGGACGGCACGGCGTTGACCGGGCTGCATATG
>CBJNAR010000497.1:0-4033 GCA_966434075.1 uncultured bacterium | reverse complement strand
GGGGGCGAAACCCCGACCGCAACGTCGGTCCCTGCCGCGGCCCCGACCGACACCACGGCCCCCGCGGCCGCCGCCACCAACACCACGGCTCCCGCCGCAGCCGCCACCGACACCACCGCACCCGCCGCCGCCGCCACCGATACGCCCGCCGCAGCCGCCGCCGCCACCGATACGCCCGCGGCGCCCGCTGCCGCCGAGCCGACCGCCACGCTGATTACCACCGGCGAGGCCGGCCCGGATGTGCTCACGGTTCTCTCGCTCTGGGGCGGCAGCGAGCAGGCGGCCTTCCAGAAGGTGCTGGATGACTTCACCGCGCAGACGGGCATCAAGACGCAGTATCAGCAGGCCCGCGACTTCATCCCCGCGCTGCGCACCATGATCGCCGCGGGCAACCCGCCCATGGTGGCGATTATCCCGCGCCCCGGCGTCATGACCGATCTGGCGAACGAGGGTAGCCTGAGCGAGCTAACCAGCCTAGGCGTCACCATGGACGACATCAAGGCTAGCTACAGCCAGGCGTGGATCGACCTGGGCAGCTTGAACGGCAAACTCTACGGCATCGCTGTGAAGGCCAACTCCAAGAGCACCGTCTGGTACCGCCCCAGCTCGTTCCAGGCGCTGAACCTGCAGATCCCGAAAACCTGGGACGAGATGATCAAGCTCAGCGACGCCTACGTGGCCGCGGGTAAGAAGCCCTGGGCGGTGGGCGCGGGCGACGGCTGGACCCTGACCGACTGGTTCGAGATCATCTACCTGCGCACCGCCGGCCCGGATAAGTACAACGACCTCTTCCAGTTCGGCAAGCTGCCGTTCACCGACCCGACGGTCAAGAAAGCCGCGGAGATGATGACCCAGATCACGGCCAACCCGAAGTATGTACCGGGTGGGTCGCAGAGCGCGCTGGGCACCAAGTTCGTCGACGGCATCGGCCTCGTCTTCGGCAAGAACCCCACGGCTGAGATGTACTTCGAGGGTGGCTTCGTGGGCGGCATCGCCACCCAGCAGGTCAACCCCGATCTCAAGATCGGCACCGACATCGACTTCTACCCGTTCCCGGTGATCGACCCGCAGTATGACGAAGCGATCCTGGGCGCGGGCGACCAGCTCAGCGTGTTCAAGGACACGCCGCAGAGCCGCGCTTTCCTGAAGTACATGATCAGCAAGCGCGCGGGCGAGACCTGGGCCAAGCAAGGCTCGATCATCTCGCCCAACAAGCAGGTGGATGTCGCGGTCTACCCAAACGAGCTGGCGAAGAAGGAAGCACAGCAGTTGGGCGCGGCCTCGGTCTTCCGGTTCGACGGCTCGGACCAGCTTCCCGGCTCGCTGGGTGAGGATTGGACCACCGCCCTGCAAGGCATCGAGGCCAATCCGGCCGACACCGACAAGATCCTCGGCGACTTCGAGGCCAGGGCGGCCCGCGAGTTCAATCGCTAGCGCCCGCGCCACCCGGTAGGGGCCGGGAATACCCCGGCCCCTACCCCGCCCGTGGCGCCTATCTGCCGTATCGGACACGTATCGTACAGGTGGCGGGCCGCGCCGGGACCGGGGATCCGAACCCGGCCCCGCGCGGCCCGCGCCCCCGCATCAAGAGGAGGGGTCGCCGATGCACACCCGGCGTCAGGCCTTCCAGGGCTTCCTGTTCGCGCTGCCGGCCATGTTGTTCCTGCTGATCTTCCTGGTCTATCCCACGATCTGGACCATTGCCCTCAGCTTCAACACCGGCAAAGGGCTGCAATTCAGCAAATGGATCGGCTTCCGCAACTACGTCGATCTCTTCACCCACGACCGGCTTTTCATCGACCTCTCACATTTCCCGCCGTCGGGCGCCGTGTTCAATAACGTGCTCTGGGTCATCCTGAACACGTCGCTCTGCGTGGGCCTGGGCCTGTTCATCGCCGTGCTCAGCGACCGCGTGCGCTACGAGTCGATCGTGAAGGCCCTTATCTTCCTGCCCATGGCGATTGCCGCCACCGCCGTGGCGGTGATCTGGTTGTTCGTCTACAGCCCCAACCCGCAGATTGGCGTGCTTAACGCGATGCTGACCACGCTGTTCAAGGGCTTCCAGCCGGTGGCCTGGACCGGGCGCATCGACACCGTGAATGTGGCGGTGATTATCGCCAACGTCTGGGCACAGACCGGGTTTGCCATGGTGGTCCTCTCCGCCGCGCTGAAGGGCATTCCCGCCGAGGTGCTGGAGGCGGCCCGTGTGGACGGCGCCAACGAGTTCGGCATCTTCCGGCGCATTACGCTGCCCATGCTCAGCCTGCCGATCTCGGTGGTCACGGTCACGCTGATCGTCTGGGTGATCAAGGTCTTCGACATCATCTACATTATGACCGCGGGCGGGCCCGCCGGGGCCAGCCGGGTGATCGCCTATACCATGTATGTGGAGACGTTCCAGGGCGGCAACGCCGGCTACGGGTCGGCGGTCGCGGTGGTCATGCTGATCTTGATCGTGCCGATCATGCTGCTCAACATCCGCCGCTTCCGCACAGAAAGGGTAACGCGATGACGACGCAAGCTGCCGGACGCGACTCGGTCGGCATCCCAGACATCACCGTGCGCCGGACTACCGGCGAATGGCTGGCCTGGTTGGCCGGGCGGGCGGGGCTGCACCTGTCGCTGGTGATCCTCACGCTGATCTGGCTCGTGCCCACGGTCGGTTTGCTGATTACCTCCCTCCGGCCCAAGGGCGATATTCTGGGCTCCGGCTGGTGGACCATCCTCGCCCATCCCGATCTGACCCTGGCGAATTATACCAATGTCATCGTCTCCAAGGGCATGGGGCAGGCTTTCGTGAACAGCATCGCCATCACCGTGCCGGCCACGATCCTGCCCGTGCTCATTGCCGCGCTGGCCGCGTTTGCCTTCGCCTGGATCCCGTTTCCGGGCCGCGACGCGCTGTTCCTGGGCGTGATCGCCCTGCTGGTCATCCCGATCCAGATGACCTTCGTGCCGGTGTTGCAACTGCTCAACCCGCTGGGCCTGACCAGGTCGTATGCCGGGATCTGGCTGGCGCACACGGCCTTCGGGCTGCCCTTCGCCATCTTCCTGCTGCGCAACTTCTTCATCTTGCTGCCCGGCGACCTGATCGAGTCGGCGCGTATCGATGGGGCCAATAACCTGAGCATCTTTTTCCGCATCATTGTCCCGCTGTCGGTGCCGGCAATCGCCTCGCTGACCATCTTCCAGTTCCTCGGCGTCTGGAACGACCTGCTGATGGCCCTGGTTTTCATCCAGGACCCCAACTCCCGCCCGCTCACGGTGGCGATCAGCGGGCTGCAATCGACCTACGGCGTGGAGTGGGACCTGTTGAGCGCGGGCGCCTTCGTGCTCATGGTCGTGCCGCTGATCGTGTTCTTCAGCCTCCAGCGCTATTTCGTGCAGGGGCTGCTGGCCGGCTCGGTCAAGTAGGCGCCGGGCAGGAAACCCGGCCTGATCCGTTGGGGCCGCGGGCTTGCGCTGGACGCGCCCGCTGCCTTCGTTCTTGCAATAACGACGCGGCGCGACGAATGATCTCGTCGCGCCGTCTATCGTCGGGGGTTGTAGGCCAGGGCTACACGCTATCAAGTATGCCCCGTGCCGCCCCGCCCACCGCTGTGCGAGCCGCCGCCCCCGCCGCTGCTGCCGCCGCCGCTGGTGCTGGACGAGTCGTCGTGGTGGTGCGTGCCGGTGATATTGCTATCGTGGCTGCCGCTGGCGCGGTGCTCGCGGCGCCCGCCGCCCGCTTCGCGGTCCTTGCCGCCGGGATTTTCCTCGCCGCGCTCGTCATGCCCCTGGCCGAGGTCGTGAACCGGCTCGCTGTCGTGCTGGTGTCCCATGGTCAACGCCTCCTTGTGTGGACTCCCGCTAGGCGCGGGGTGCGCCCGCCGGTAGTAGTGGGAACGGTGGGCCCCGCCGGTTGTGACGCCTGCGCACCCGCGCCGGCCGGCAGCACCGGCTTTGCGCCACGGCCCCAACGCGGTATGATACAGGATGAGAGACCAGAGGCATTGGGCCGCGCCTGGTCGGGAATCACCGCCTGCCCACGTAT
>CBJNAR010000496.1:0-4035 GCA_966434075.1 uncultured bacterium | reverse complement strand
CGGCGACGCCTGTGTGCAGGTCTTCTTCATCCGCAACGGCAAACTCCTGGGCAGCGAGCGCTATGTGCTGGAAGGCACCGGCGATGTCGAGCCGAGCGAGATCATGGAGAGCTTCATCTCGCAGTTCTATGAGGACTCCACCGACATCCCGCCCAACCTGGTGCTGCAACACGACCTGGACGAAGCCGCGATCCTCGAAGCCTGGCTGCGCCAGAAGCGCGGCGACACGGTCCAACTCACCGTGCCGCGCAGCGGCGAGAAGCGCGACCTGGTCGACCTGGTGGCGCGCAACGCCGCCGAGTGCGTCGAGCAAATGCGCGTGCGCTGGCTGAGCGACGAGCAGAAAGCCGTCGCCGCGCTGACCGATTTGCAGGGGGCGCTGGCCCTGCCCGGCTGGCCGCAGCGCATCGAGTGTTACGACATCTCCCATGTCCAGGGCACCAACACGGTCGCCAGCATGGTCGTCTTCGAGCACGGCCTCGCCGCCAAGAAGGAGTACCGCCGCTTCGAGATCAAGACGGCCACCAACAACGACTTCCAGTCGATGCAGGAAGTGTTGCGCCGCCGGTTCCGGCGCGCGGGGCTGGAGCGCGCCGCGCAGGCCGCCCAGCAACCGGCGCCCAGCGACATCAACCTGGCCCCTTCGCTGGCCGCGCTGGAGGAGGAGGCCGCCCGCCAGGCCCCGCCGGTGGGCGAGACCGCGCCCAACACCCAGCTTGCCGCCGACGCCGAGGCGCGCACCGAGGAGATCGACGCTACCACGGCGGCACCGCCCGCCGATGCCGCCGCCGCAACCGCCAACGCCATCAGCAGCAAGCAGGTCGCTAACTGGAGCGGCTGGGCCGTGCTGCCCGACCTGATCGTCATCGACGGCGGCAAGGGCCAGTTGTCGGCAGCAGTCGAGGTCATGGCCGAAGTCGGCCTGTCCGACCTGCCGATCATCGGCCTCGCCAAGCAACAGGAAGAGGTGTTCAAGCCGGGCCAATCGCTGGGCCTGATGCTGCCCCGCGAAGGCGAGGCTCTCCACCTCCTGCAGCGCATCCGCGACGAGGCCCACCGCTTCGCCATCGGCTACCACCGCAAACTGCGCTCCAAGCGCGCCTTCAAGGGCAAGCTGGACGAGATCCCCGGCATCGGCCCCAAGCGCAAAGCCGCCCTGCTCAAGCATTTCGGCTCGCTCAAGAAGATGCGCGAAGCGACCATCGAAGAACTGCTTGTCGTGCCGGGCATGGACCGCCGCGCCGCCGAGAAACTCAAAGAACTGCTGTAGCCGCTTACCCTGCCCACCAGCGACGCCCGGCCCCTGAACGGGCCGGGCGTCCCCTACTCCGCCACAATTCCTCGATTCACATCTTCACCTCGCGCACACCTTGTGCTATACTGCCTGTATAGAAGTCTCGCGCCGTCCGGTTGGCCCGGCGCGCGATGCAGATTTCTCCCCCTGATGGCCGGCAGCCGGTCCCATAGTAGCGGTTTGTGACGACCCGGTGCGTTCCACGGCGCACGGCCCGATTGCGCGTCGTGGTAGGAGGGCGGCGTTAGTAGCCGGCACACCAGACCCACTTTCGTATCGCGGGAAGCATCAGGAAGGAAAGTTCTATGTTCAAGTCTCCTGTGCCTGAACGAGGGGGACAATGGCGCGCGCTCGGCATCGTCGGGGCGCTCCTGCTCCTGCTGGCCGGCGCCTTGGGCGCGCTCCCCGGTGTCCTGGGGGCGCGGGTCGCCGCCATGCAAGCCGCTAGCCCCGCGGCGCAAACCGGGACTCCGATCCTCCAGCGCACCACGGGCCGGTCCCTTAAAAATGATGTCTCGCTCCCCCTGCGCCAGATCCCACCGGCCAGGCGGATCCCTGTCCGCAGCCAGGAGAACGAGCGGATCCCCTTCCGCAACAACCGGCCCCTGCCCGCCGTCAAAGACGCGGTATTGCAGAACTGGTTCCGGCTTGGCGCCGCGGCGATGCCCACCCCCAGCTTGAGCTTCGAGGGCAACACCAATCGCGGCGGCTTCACCCCGCCCGATACCAACGGCGACGTGGGCCCCAACCACTATGTCCAGACGGTCAACGTGGACCTGGCTGTCTGGAACAAGGCCGGGACCCTGCTCTACGGCCCGGTGCCGGTCAATACGCTCTGGTACGGCTTCGGCGGCACCTGCGAATTTACCAACGACGGCGACCCGAATACGGTGTATGACCCGATTGCCGACCGCTGGATCATCAGCCAGTTCGGCGTGCCGGGCGACGTGCGCGGCTACCACGAATGTATCGCCGTCTCCACATCCCCCGACCCGGCCGGCAGCTATAACCGCTACGATTTCTTCCTCAGCCCGACTCTCTTCCACGACTATCCGCAACTGGGCGTCTGGCCGGACGGGTACTACGCCTCGTTCAACGTGTTCAACCCCGACAACACGTTCAACAGCGGCGCCTGGGTCGCCTTCGACCGCGATCAGATGCTGGCCGGGCAGCCCGCCGGGTTCCAGGAGTTCAATAGCCCCGAGGACGGCGGCATGATGCCGAGCGACCTGGACGGCACCGATCTGCCGCCGCCCGGCGCGCCCAACACCTTCGTCGAACCATTCGATCCGGCGGGGACGCTGCGGCTCTGGAACTTCTACGTGGACTGGAACAACCCGGCCAACTCCCATGTCGCCGGCCCCATCGCCGTGCCCGTGGCGGCCTGGAACCCCTACTGCCCCGGCAGCGATCAATGTGTGCCCCAGCCCGGCACCGCGCAGTTGCTCGACCCGGTGTCCGACGGGCGCATCATGCGCCGGCTGGCCTACCGCAACTTCGGCGGTGAGTACCAGTCCTGGGTCGCCAATTTCACCGTGAGCGGCGGCCCGCCCGCCGGCCACGGGATTAGCGGGGTGGCCGCCCCGCGCTGGTTTGAGTTGCGCAGCGCCGGCGCGTTTACGCCGACACTGTCCCAGGAAGGCACCTACGCCCCCGATCTCACCAACCGCTGGATGGCCAGCATCGCCCAGGACCGCGACGGCAACCTGGCGATGGGCTACAGCGTGTCCAGCAGCGCCGTGTTCCCCGGCATTCGCTACACCGGCCGCCTGGCGAGCGATCCGCCGGGCATCCTGCCCCAGGGCGAGGTCAGCCTGGTCGAAGGCGGCGGCTCGCAAACCGGCAGCAATCGCTGGGGCGACTTTACGAATATCGCCGTCGATCCGGTAGACGATTGCACCTTCTGGTACACCAACGAGTACTACCCGGTCACGTCGCCCAACCTCTGGCAGACGCGCATCGGCACGTTCAAGTTCCCCACCTGCGGCAGCGGGGGCACGCCCCCGCCCGTCACCACTACGCCCGCGCCCAGCGCCACGCCGCATAACACGCCGACCAGCACGCCCGGTCCACCGGCCACGGCCACGCCCATCCCCATCGTGGCCTGCGCGGTGAACGCCTTCACCGGGGCCATCGTCCAGGGCGACGCGCTGCAAACCGGGCAGATCCAGCCCGACCTGTACGCCAGCACCTGCGACGTGCCCAAGGGCCCGCGGACCCTACAAGATACCCAGCCGCGCCGTTACGACGCCTACACCTTCTACAATGCGACCGGCAGCCCTCAGTGCGTCACCATCCGGCTCACCACGGCCTGCGCCTACGACAACAACCATGCGCTGACCAGCGCGGCCTATCTGGACAGCTTCAATCCCGCCGACATCACCCAGAATTACCTGGGCGACCTCGGCTACACCGCGCCCACACTGACCGAATACCAGATCACGGTGCCGGCCAACCGGGCCTATGTGGTCGTCGTGTCCGAGTACGGCGCGGGCACCGGCTGCCCTAGCTACAGCCTCCAGGTCAGTTGCGGGGTGGCCGGCGGGACGCCCACGCCCACCGTGACCAACACACCCACTAACACCCCGACGCCTACGCCCACCGACACGCCCACCGTGACCCCGACGCCGACGGCCACCGACACGCCTACCGTGACCCCGACGCCGACGGCGACCGACACTCCGCTCCCCACGCCGACGCCCTTCCGCGACATCACCTTTACCCACGTGCCCGGTGAGTAC
>CBJNAR010000495.1:0-4041 GCA_966434075.1 uncultured bacterium | reverse complement strand
GGGCCCGTTACGACGAGGCCCTCGCCCTGTTCCAGGCGCTGGACGACAAGTCGGGCACCGGGTTGGTGTTGAACGGGCTCGGCCTGTTGGTAATGGACGATGAACAAGATTACCGGTGCGCGCACAAGTTTTTCGAGGAAGGGCTGGCTGCGCGCCGCGCAGCCGGGGATCGGTGGGGCATCGCCCATTCTCTTTCCTGTCTCGGCGGATGTCTTGCACTCGAAGGCGATTATCCCGCGGCGCGGGCAGCGCAAGAAGAGGCGCTGAGCATCTGGCGCGAGCTGGGCGATGTGTTGAGTATCGCGTGGCAATCCCTGCTGCTGGGCGTGCCGAACTTGTATGGCGACTGTTGCGAACAAGCGCAGCAGCGGGCGGAGGAAGGGTTGGCCATCTTCCGGCAGGTGGGCAACAAACGGGGCATTGCGAATGGGCTTTACCAGCTAAGCTACCTGGCCCGATGGCAGGGGGATTATGAAAGGTCCGCCGTACTCCTGGAAGAATGCCTGACCGGGGACGAAGGCGCCCTGGATAAACGGACGCGCCCGGAGGCGTTGCTCGCCCTGGGCGGAACGGCCAGGTGGCATGGACACTTTGAGCGGGCGCGGCAAGCGCAGGCGCAGGGCCTGGCCCTCTACGGCGAAGAGAATAATACACCGGGGATCGTGTGGGCCCTCGACGAGCAAGCCCGGCTGGCCCAGGCGGAAGGGGATCTGCACCGCGCGGGTGCGCTCTGGGTCGAAGCTCTCGGGCTCTGCCGGGCCGCCCGGCTTGACCGGTGGGTCGTCGGGTGCTTGCGAGGTCTGGCCGGCGTGGCCTTGCAGCAAGGGCAGATCGCGCGGGCGGTTCGGCTGCAGGGTGCCTGCGCGGCCCTCTTGCAAATGGCCGGCGGCCCCCCCTTGATCCTGCCGCCGGCGGAACGGGCGGCCGAGGAGGCGGCCCTGGCCGCCGCCCGCGCCCAACTGGATGCCGCGGCGTGGGAAGCGGCCTGGGCGGCCGGGCAGGCGATGTCGTTGGACGAGGCGGTAGCATACGCCCTGGAGGGGCTGTCGCCCCGGTAAATCAGCGGCCCGCCGGCTGCCGGCGGGCCGTAGCAGGCCAGGCGGCGGCAGGCCGGCAACCCAGGCCCGCCGGTCATCGGCCGGTACGATTTTGCGCTGTAGGGGCCGGTATCAAACCGGCTTGGCTCCATCAGAATCAGGGCAGGGGGCCGTTAGTGCGGCTCGATCACCACGTGGCGCAGATGCGGGGGGAAGTCGGCGAAGCTGATGAAGCGCTGCACCCACGGCTTAACCAGCAGGTGCAGGCGCGGGTACACCAGGGGGACGACGGCGGCGCCTTCCATCAGGATGCGGTCGGCACGCTGCAGCAGCGCAAACCGCCGCGGCCGGTCCAGCGTGCGCGTGCTTTCGTCGACCAGACGGTCATAGTCGGGGTCCTGCCAGTGGCTGAGATGCCCCAGCGTCATGGGGATCAGGCGCATGCAAGTGTCGGGATCCGCGTAGATCCAGGCCACTCCGATGAGTGTCACCTGCATCTCGTCGTTCCCGGCGCGGCCTTCCACGTGCGCCGGGCCGGCGTCCGTCCACTGGCTCTCGACGCCCAGCACGGCAGCCCATTGCTGCTGTAGATAGGCTCCGATCGCCGGGGCGGTCCGGTCGTACTCCACGGCGCAGCGGATCCGCGGCAGGCCCCGCCCGCCTGGATAGCCGGCCTCGGCCAGCAGCCGGCGGGCCAGGTCGGGGTCGTAGGCCAGGCCGATGCCCGGCGAGTGAGCCCGCAGGCTGGGCGGCACCAATCCCCCTGTGGCCGGGGAGTCGGCGCCGCCCAGGCTCTCGTAGGCCAGCGCCTCGCGGTCGATCGCGTGGACGAAGGCACGGCGCACGCCGGGGTGGTCGAAAGGCGGGCGGTTGCAATCGAGGAACAGGACGTACAGCCCCCGGCTGGGCCACGACCGGTATTCATCGGCGTGGCGGCCTTTGATCGTTTGCGCCGCCGGGGTGGGGATGGCGCCGATATCGAGGACATCCAGGGCATCGGCCTCGTAACGGGCCAGGCTGCCCTGCCAGTCTTCGAGGGGATTGAAGGCCAGTTCGATGCGCTCGATGTTGCCCGCGGTGGGCAGGCGGCAGTATGGATTGCGGACCAGGGTCATCGACCGGCCGTGCTCCCAGTGTTCCAGGCGGAACGCGCCGTTGGTCACCAGCGGTGCTGGGGCCAGCCACTCCTGACCGTAGGCTTCCAGGCAGTGACCCGGCACCGGCACCACAGTGGACACCAGTTCCAGGAAGTAGGTGGCGGGCGCCTCCAGTTCGATCTCTAGCGTGTGCTCGGCGGGGGCCCGGATCGCCGGCGCCTCGGCCCCGCCCTGGTGGTAGGCCCGTGCCCCGCGAATCACATAATAGTCGGGGGCCAGGAACGCGGCGGTGGCCGGCGCCAGGATTAAGCGCCAGGCCAGCTCAAAGTCTGCCGCCGTTAGCGGGTGGCCATCGCTCCAGCGCGCGGACTCGTCCAGGTGGAAGACGTAGCGGCGGCCCTCGTCCAGGATCTCCCAGGAGCGCGCTATGGCCGGGATGACCTCCATGTCCGGGCTGACTTCCACCAGCCCACTGCAAAGCTGCGAGATAATGTAACCGGGCTCGGTTAAGTGGTCGTTCAGCAGGTCGAGGACGGCCGGCTCCGGCCATTCCATGCGCAAGGCATGGGGGGCCGGAGGCAGGCCGTCGCCGGCTTGCGCGCGGGCGGCGCGCTGCCAGAGGGCAAAACCCTCGCGGTAGGCCGCGTCGGCCTCGCGGAAGTCGCGCAGCCAGTGGCGGACCAGGCCGAGCTTCATGCACACGCGCGCCGCCTGTTCGCCGGGGGGCTGGGCGCGCAAGAGCCCTAGCGCCTGCTCGTAATAATCGATCGCTTCCCGCAGCATATCCACGTCGCGCGCCCTGTCGCCCGCCAGGATCAGGTAGGCGACGGCTTTGCCGGCCACGGCCGGGTCGTGCTCCTGGGCCTGGCGGTAGTGGAAGCCGAGTTCCCCGGCCATGGCGGCAAGCTGCCCCGCATAGACCTGTTCAAGGGCCGCCGCGGCTAGCGCGTGGAGATGCAGCCGGGTCCGGCGAGATAGGCCGGCCACCACGGCTTCCTGGATCAGCTTGTGCGTGAAGCTGTAGTCCCGGCTCAAACTGCCGCTGCTCTCCAGCAGCATCCGGCGCCGCAGCAACTGATCCAGCGCGGCCAGCGTGGCCTCTTCGCCGTGCCCCCACATCCGCTCCAGGGCGGCAAAATCGAACTCCTGCCCGAGCACGGCGGCGTACTGCAACGCCTCGCGGGCGGGCGTGGTCAAGCCGGCGGTGCGGGCCTGGATCGCCTGCGCGACCCCCGCGGGCAGCGGGCGGCCCGCGTGGCCGACCCGCGCGAGATCGATCTGCCAGGTCTCCCGGTCCACGCGGATCACACCCGTCTCGACCAGCGTGCGCAACAGTTCGATCAGGAAGAACGGGTTGCCCTCGGTCTCGTCGCACAGCCGCGCGGCCAGCGGCGCCGCCGCCTCGGCGTTGCCCGACAGTTCGCGCACCATGGTCTCGACGGCGGCCCGCGGCAGGGGGAGCAGCGGTTGCACGGCGCCCAGGCCCTCGGTCTGGAGATCGCGCTGCAAGGCGACGAGGGGATGCCGGGGTGCCAGGGCTTCGGGGCGGAAGGTGCCGGCGAGCAGGATCGGCTGCGTGGCGATGTGCCGCGTGAGGAAGTGGATCAGTTGCAGGCAGGACCGGCCGGCCCAATGCAGGTCGTCCAGGATAATCAACAGCGGTTTGCCCGCCGCCAGAGCGATGAAGAAGCGCAGCAGCCCCTCGAACAGGCGCTCCGGGTCCGTGGCGGCGCCCAGGGCGGCCGGGGCCGGCTCCGTGCCGGCCCCGGCGCGGGCCGTTTCGGCGAGTTCCGGCGCCAGCCGGGCGGCCTCGGCCAGCGCCCAGGGCGGGCACGCCGCCAGATCGCGCGGGGCCATGAGCTGCAGGCCAGTGTGCAGCAGGTCGGGGAACGGCTGATAGGGCAGGG
>CBJNAR010000494.1:0-4044 GCA_966434075.1 uncultured bacterium | reverse complement strand
GGATCGTATCGTCCAGGGAAGCCGAGGCCAGCGTTTGCCCATCGGGGGCAAAGGCGACCGCGCTCACCGCCCCCTGATGGCCGGCCAGCACATTGGCCGGCTGCATGAGTTGCAGCGCGGCCCAGCCTACCAGGGCCGTCAGGATGAGCAGGCCCACACCAGCCAGGATCCATCGCAGATTGCGCATCGGCTTACTGAGGATTCAGGCTGACGATTTGGCTGTGCGACCGGGTGGCATCTGACCCCGTCACCTTCAGATTCATCAGGTATTGCGGTGTGGAGTTCGTGGTGGTAATCGTGAGTTGGGCGGTATACATAGCCCCTGCCGGAAGCGACTCTGGATGGCGGCGAAATTTAGCTACAAAGTTGGTGGACACGGGTACATTTTGTATATTTTATCACGCTCTCTCCTGGTACGCAAGAGCTTGTTGGCATCCATTCTTACAACCTTATCGCAGGCTGATCCAGGCACAAAAGGTATTGACATCCGCACGCTTGTTCGGTATAATTGGTGAGTAGAACTAGTGTTCTACCTTGATTTGGCATCCCCTTTACCGGCGTACCGCACAGAAGCGCCACCCCGCCCGCCCCTGAGGCACCCCTGCCTCCGCGACCTGGTGGCTGAACGTTGGAGTGTTGTTGCGCGTGCCGGCTTCGCGAGGCCGGCGAGTTGAATGAAGAACCGTAAAGATAGTTGTAAGTTGTGGTTGGAGATGCGCGATGGACCGATATCTTGAACAGCAGGCCAATACGGTCGAGGACGTGCTGGCGGCGCACGGCATCCCGGCGCGGGTGGCGGGCGGCACGCTGTCGCCGCGCCTGATCCACTTCCTGCTGGAACTGGCGCCCGGTTTGCGGCTGGCGGCGCTGACCCCGGCCCTGCCCGACCTGGCCGAGCGGCTGGGGGTCGAAGCGGTGCGGCTGGCGCCCGATGCCGAGCGTGGCAGGCCCACGCTGGAGGTGCCGCGGCCCGATCCGGTGCCCGTGCGCCTGTTGCCGCTGGCCCGCAGCGTGGCCGAGATTGCGCCGCCCTGCACCGCGACCCTGGGCAGCGACGTGGGCGGGTCGCCCTTGCTCTTGCGCCTCGACGCGCCGGAGGTAGGCCCGACATTGGTCGCCGGAGACGCGGGCGCCGGGAAATCGGCGCTGCTGCGTTCGATGGCCCTGTCGCTGGCGCTGCACAACGGCCCCGATACGCTGCGCTTCCTGCTGATCGACCTCAGCGGCCCGGCGCGACGCGGAGCGCGGAGCGGCACCTGGAGCGATATGGACCGCCTGCCGCACTTGATCGGCGAGCCGGTGCGCGACTTGCTGGAGGCGCGGCTGCGGCTGCGCTGGGCCGCGCGCCTGGTCGAGAGCCGGGCGGAACTGGCCGCGGAGGGCCGCCCAATCGAGGGTGCGCACCTGCTGGTGCTGATCGACGGTCTCGACGCCCTGCTGGCAGGCCGCGACGCCGCCGAGATGGAAGCGGCAGTCAAGACCATCGCCGCGGGCCGCGACCTGGGCGTGGAACTGGTGGCGAGCACGAACGACCCGACGCTGGGTGACCTGCTGGAGTGGGGCGCCCGCGTGGTGGGCCGGGTGAACAGCACCGGAGCGGCGACAGCGGCCGCCGGGGTGCGGGGCACGGGAGCCGAAGGGCTGCTGGGCAAGGGCGACTTCCTGGCCGTGCTCGGCGGCGAGGTGATCCGGCTGCAAGCGGCGTTCGCCACCGGCGCCGAGGTGGGCCGCACCGTGGCCCTGCTGCATGAGTGCGCGCAGGAACGCGCCGGGAGCGGCCAGCCGCGTGCCGCCCGCCGCAACGGCCCGATGACCGATGACGAGGCTGCCGAGCGGCGGGGCCTCTGGAAGGCCCAGCGCGGCCCGATCCGGCTGCTCAAGTCCGGGTCGTAGGGAGAAAACACGATGAAGAAATTCCTCGCCTTGATGGCGATGCTGTTTGTGTCGGTGCTGGCGATCTGGGTCGCGTACCGGTTGGCGCCCGAAACCTGGGCCATGATCGCGGGCATCGTGTTCGGCGTCGTGGCCTCGCTGCCGATGTGCGGCATCGTGGTGTTGTTGCTGCTGCGCGGCAACCGGCGCGAACCCGAGCGCCCGGTGGAAACGACCTATTACCAGGCCGGCCCGCCGCGCGTGATCCTGAACGCCGAACCCGCGCCGTACGCCAGCTTCGCGCCCTACGGGCCGGAGCGGGGCCCGGTGCGCCGCCTGCCCGCCGGCCCGGCCTATCAGCCCGCGCCCGCCCGCGCCGCCGCCCCGCCGCGCACCTTCGTGGACCACGCCCAGCCGTCCTACGACTATGCGCCCGCGCGCGAGTGGGCGCCCGAGCCCGAGGCGTGGATGGGCGAGGATCCCTACGAGATGGACGACGCCGGGTGGGATGCGCCTGCCGAGCCGTATGCCGCCTGGGAAGACCCGGCTCCGCACGGCTCAGGCCGCCCGCGCATTCTGGGTCATTAATCCCGCCGGTCGCGCGCCAGGGAGGACGCCATGTATCGGATTGACGAACCGATCGCCTTGCTCGAACTGCGCTATAACTATCAGCCGCGCGCCTTCCGGTGGCGCGGCATGACCCACGCGATCTATCAGGTCGAGCGCCGCTGGGCCGCGGTCGCGCTGCCCTGGCGGCCCGCCCACCGGCAATACTGGCGAGTGCGCTGCCAGGACGGGCGCCGGTACGACATCTACCAGGATCTGCGGGCCAATACCTGGCACCTGGCGGCAATCCGCGCGGCGTAAGTGTGCGTATACACCGGCGTGCCTGTAACATGATCCAGTAGTGACGATCCCAGGTCAGAACTGCGTTTAGTGAGTAATCAGGGAGAATGAGAGATGTACCTGGTTTGGTATGATGACTCGCCAAAGAAGAGCGTCCAGGAGAAGATCGACGAAGCGATCGATCGGTTCCAGGACCGCTTTGGCTTCGCGCCGGATCAATGCCTGGTCAGCGACGGCGTGGAGGTGCAGCACCCGCATTTGACGGTGCGCTCCGCGCGCTATGTCCGGCCCCATTATTTCCAGGTGGGCTGCGAGGACGACGTGATGGCCGCGCTGGCGGCGCACAAAGACGAGAACGTGGCGCCGCTGGTGCCCGTATCCGTCGGGGAAGAGCCCCGCGGTGGTCGGCGCCGCCAGGCGGCACCGGCAACTCCGGTGGCCCCGCCAAAGCCGGTAGCGCCGGTGGCAGCCGTGGCCGCGCCTGACGCCGCCGCCGAACCGGTGGTGGCCCCGCCGCCTGCCCCGGTCGTTCCGGTCGCAGACGAACCGGCGTCCCCGCCCATCCACAAACCCGTGGCACCGGTAGCGGAAGTGGCGCCGCCTGCGGTGGCAGCCTCCAAGCCAGCCCGGACCCACAAAGCAGCGCCCGGAGCCGCGACGCCTGCTGTTGAAGCGCCTAAGCCCAAGCAGAAAGCCACCTCGGTGGCCGAAACGCCGGTGGTGGAACCCCCGAAGCCTGCGCGGAAAGCGGCTGCGCCGGTGGCCGAAGCGCCCAAACCCGTCCGCAAAGCGGCTGCCCCGGTAGCCGAAGCCCCCGCGGTAGAAGCGCCGAAGCCTGCGCGGAAAGCAGCGCCCCCAGTAGCCGAAGCCCCCGTGATCGAAGCACCCAAGCCGGCGCGGTCCCGCAAGGCTGCCGTACCACCCGTTGAGCCGGTGGTCGAAGCGCCGAAGCCCGCGCGGAAGGGCGCCACCCCGGTTGCTGGAGAAGCGCCGGTCGTTGCGGCACCGAAAGCCACTCCCAAGGCCGCTGCCTCGGCTGAGCCGCCGGTTGCCGAGGCGCCGAAGCGGGCGCGCAAGTCTTCTGCCGGGGCCGAGGTTCCGGATGCCGCCGCAGCAGTGGTTGCCGTGCCGCCCGCCCCCGCGGCGGATGCGCCGAAAGCAACCCGGACGCGCAAGGCCGCGACCCCCGTTGCTGAAGCTCCGGCTCCACTGCCCGTGCCCGCGCCGGTCGCGGCCTCCGCCGCGGAAGCGCCCAAACCGGCCCGGACGCGCAAGGCAGCGCCGGTGGCGGAAGGCGTTGCGGAAGGCCGGCTTGTCGGCCACGGT
>CBJNAR010000493.1:0-4047 GCA_966434075.1 uncultured bacterium | reverse complement strand
ACGACCTGGGTGAAGGCGTCGGCGAAGTCGGCGGCGTCGAGGCGGTGCGCGGGGTTCTTCGCCAGAGCGTTCAGGATCACCGCTTCGACCGCCATGGGGACCTGGGGATTCCAGGCGCGCAACGGCGGCGGCGGATCGTTGATCTGCATCAGCCCCACTTTCAGCGGGTCGTTGTCCGGCGCCTCGAAGGGCAGGCGCCCGGCCAGCATCTGGTAGAGCATGACCCCCAGGCTGTACACGTCGGCGCGCCCGTCGTAGGGCAGGTTCTGCAGCCGCTCGGGTGCCATGTAGGCAGGCGTGCCGAGCACGTGGCCGACCAGGGTCGTGTGCTCGGCGGCGGCCTGGGTCGCGTCGTCGAGCATCTTGGCGATGCCGAAGTCGACCACTTTGACGACCTCGCCCTGGCGCGTCTCGTGCAAAAAGACGTTGGCGGGTTTGAGGTCGCGATGGATGATGCTGAGGCGGTGGGCCTCGGCCAGCACCGCGCAGACCGGCAGCGCGATCTCCAGGCAGCGCTCCGGCTTCAGCGGCCCGGCGGCGGTTAGCGTGTCGACCAGCGCGTGGCCTTCGAGCAACTCCATCACCAGGTAGGTAATGCCGTCGGGCGTGACGCCAAAATCCATCACGGCGACGGCGTTGGGGTGTTTGATGCGGCAGGCGGCCACGCCTTCGCGCTGGAAGCGCGCCCGTTGCTCAGGCGTGGTCGTGGCCGAGGTGCGCAGGATCTTGACCGCCACCTGGTGGCCTAAGATCACGTGCGTGGCCCGGTAGACGGTGCCCGTCGATCCCGCGCCGATCAGCGAGTCGATCCGGTATTTGCCGGCGACCACGCTGCCGGGCGCCACGCCTCGCCCATTCGCGCTGGGTGCGCCGGGCGCGGGTGCGGCGGGTTGGGCCAGCCGCTTGATCTGCAAATGGGCCTGAATGCGCGCCAGCACGACCGCGAAGTCAAAGGGCTTGGTCACGTAGTCGTTGGCGCCGAACTCCAGCGCGTCCACGATGTCCTGGCTGCCGTCTAGCGCCGTGGTCATGATGATGGGCAGTTCGGTGACGGAGCGGGTTTTGCGGACGATGCGCAGCAACTCCAGCCCGCTCAGTTCGGGCATCATCACGTCGAGCAGCACCAGGTCGAAGGCCCGGCTGCGGATCAAGTGCAACGCCTCGCGCCCGTCCGGGGCCGTCGTCACACGGAAGCCCTGGCGGGTCAGGCGCCGCGCCAGCATCTGGCGATTCATTTCGTCGTCATCGACAACCAGCAGGGCGGCGGATGCGATGGTCATGCCGTCAACCTCGGGTGCTGTTCTGGGCAGGTGGGCTGCCCGGCCGGGCGCCCCGGTGGATCATGGGGACTGCGTTAAGGATGCCGATCCCGGTACCGGCTATGCTGAGTGTAACATCCGGTCCGGCCCGGAGTCAAGGCAAATTCCACCTGCTACCTGTGGCGCCGGGGCGCCGGTTCCCGCGAAGCGCTTTGCGTGCTTCGCGCCGCCCGCTCGCGCGCCCGTCCCGGCGGAGCCCGGCAAGCGCCCAGCCCGCCGGCGCGCCGGGGCGCTTGCACCGGGAGATCGCCTGCCGGATTCCGTCGTGCTTCCCAAAGGGCGTCGTTATTTGGTATAATGCAGGCTGGACGCGGCCCCCAGGCCGCGCTTGTCACTAAAGGAGAATGAGAGCAGTGCAAATCACGCGCGAAGATCTGCCGGATCGCCAGGTGGCGCTCATGATGGAGTTCGAGCCCCAGGAAATCGAGCCGGCCCTGCAAAAGACATATCAGCGCCTCGTCCAGAAGGTGAATATCCCCGGCTTCCGTCCGGGCAAGGCGCCCCGCCATATTTTTGAACGCTATGTCGGCCGGGATGCCCTGATCCAGGAAGCGAGCGAGGCCCTGATGGCGACCGGGGTGAAGGACGCCATCGAGCAGGAGAACTTG
Source organism: uncultured bacterium (assembly GCA_966434075.1). GTDB lineage: Bacteria > Chloroflexota > Chloroflexia > QHBQ01 > JAICKM01 > JAICKM01. The sequence goes on along the minus strand of CBJNAR010000493.1, from coordinate 2,120 downwards.
CAGGGCGCCGAACTGAGCGATGCGCATATTGAAAGCACCGAGCCGCTGCGCATCCATGTCATCTTCGACCTGGAGCCGCTGGTCGAGGTCGGCGACTACTCCGACGTCCGCGTGGAGCGCGAGCCGTTCGAGCTGGAGCAGAGCGATGTCGACGAGATGATCGACCGCCTGCGCCGCCGCGAGGCCGAATGGCATGACCCGGCGGAGCCGCGCGGCGCCCAGTGGGGCGACCGCGTCACCATCGACCTGGAGACCTTCACCATCGACGGCCCGGTGCCGGAGATGACCGGCGAGGGCCAGACGCTGGAGCTGAGCCAGAAGACCGGCCCGGTCTGGCCGCGCGAGATCGACGAGAACATCGTGGGCATGCAGGTGGGCGAGGAGAAGGATTTCGCCATCACCTTCCCCGAGGCATATACGAACGAGGACCTGCGCGGCAAGGAAGCGACGGTCCACGTCAAGGTGACGGCGATCCAGGAAGCCGACCTGCCGGAACTGGACGACGAGTTCGCCAAGCGCGCGGCCCAGGCCGACACCGTCGAGGAATTGCGCACGCGCATGGAGGAGAGCCTGCGCACCGAAGGCGAGCGCGCGGTCCGCTCGAAGCAGATCGATGCGGCTCTGGAGCAGTTGAAGGCGCGCAGCAACGTCGAAGTCTCGGCGGCGATGATCGACCACGAGGTGGACCACCGCTACGAGCGGCTGACCGCCGACCTGCAGCAGCGCCGCATCGCCCCGGCCCGCTATTTCACCTATGAGGGCACGACCGAGAAAGACTGGCGCGAGGCCCAGCGCGAACCGGCCCGCAACGCGCTCAAGGAACTGCTGGTGCTGCGCGAGTTCGCCGCCCGCGAGCATATCGACGTAGACGATGCCGAGGTGGATGCCGAGATGGCCCAGATCCTGGCGCCCTACGCCGACAATCCCCAGGCCGAACAGTTGCGCGGTCTCATCGACACGCCCCAGCAGCGCGAACAGATCAAGAACCGGCTGTTTGAGCGTAAACTCACCGACCGCTTGATCGCCATCGCCGAAGGGCGCGGGGATGAGCCGGTCGAGGCGGCCCCGTCCGCGGAAGCGACCGCCGAAGCCGAACCGGCAGACGCCGTCGCGTCGTCGGACGCCGGAGTCGCCACCGGTAGCGCGGTGCCGTCATCGGACGCCACGCAGGCCGCGCCGAGCGGCGCCGTTCCCGCGACCGCGCAGGAACCGGGACCGCTGGAAACCGCAGGCGGCGCCGCCGAAGTGCTGGGCACCGGCGAGGCCGTCGACGCCGAGCGCGCGCCGGGCGCCCCCGAGTAACGCGGGCCGCCGCCCCGCTGACGCATGGCGCCCACCCATGCAAAATCGAACAAATGGGCTGGATACATTATTGCTATATGGCAGTTGTTGCGGTATACTAATAATGGCTAGCCCTATAGGAGGCATACAATGGATCGGTCTTTCTCGCCGCAGGCGATCGTCCCTTATGTGGTCGAGAGCACGAACCGGGGCGAGCGCGTCTATGATATCTACTCGCGCCTGTTGCGCGACCGGATCATCTTCATCGGCACGCCCATCGACGATAATATCGCCAATATTGTCGTCGCGCAGTTGCTGTTCCTGGACTATGAAGACCCGGAGCGGGATGTGCAGTTGTACATCCACAGTCCGGGTGGCTCCGTGACCGCCGGCCTGGCGATCTACGACACGATGCAGTTTATCCGCCCCGATGTGTCCACCATCTGCATCGGTAGCTCGGCCTCGATGGCGACCATCCTGCTCTGCGCGGGCACCAAGGGCAAGCGCCTGGCCCTGCCCAACTCGACGATCCACATGCACCCGGCCGGCGTCGGCCAGATCGGCGGCTACGCGCCTGATGTCGAAATCCAGGCGCGCGAGTTGCTGCGCATGCAGTCGAAGATCCGCGAGATCATGTCCAAGCACACCGGCCAGCCGCTGGAGCGCATCGCCCACGACTTCGACCGCGACCTGTATATGGATTCGCAGCAGGCCCTCGACTACGGCATCATCGACGAGGTCGTGACCAGCATGACCGCGATCAGCAGCGACGCCGCCGAGGGCGTCAAGAACGAGGACGCCAAGAGCGACGGCAAGAAAAAGGAGAGCGTGGCCTAACC
>CBJNAR010000492.1:0-4048 GCA_966434075.1 uncultured bacterium | reverse complement strand
AGGTGGATCTTACCTATATAACTATTGACTAACAGTATAAACGAGTTCCGTCTAAAATGCAAGTCAGGATGCCGGTTTATTAGGAGTTCGCTTCTCCATTAAGATCGGGGGAATCGAGAGGGGAGGTTTCGGCGATCAGGTCATTGACGCTTACACCCAACGCACGCGCAAGGTTTTCCAGGTTCGCCGGCCGGACCCGATGTTGGCCGTGTTCGACCCCGGAGAGCCATTTCCCGTCGCCATGTCCCAGCTTTTCCAGCAGTTGCACCTGGGTGAGTCCTTGTTGTTGGCGCAGCGCACGAATGCGGGGACCGTAGATCTGGGGGTCGGGTTCGCTGACGGGCGGATTGCTGGCCCGCAACTCGTCGAGGGAGACCTCGAGCGCCTCGGCAATTTCTTCCAGGATCGTCAGGGTAATGAGTTGGTGGCCGTTCTCGATGCGCGACAACCAGGTAGAGGTGCCATGCCCCAACCGGGCAATCAGGTCGGGCTGGGTCATATTGCTCTGTAGGCGCGTGGTGCGGATATTCTGGCCGATTTCTTTGGCCTTTTGTTTAGTGTCCTGGCGGCGCCGGGTGCGGGTCGGTGGGGGGGTATCGCGCGGCGGCGGGCCAGGATACACGCTCGGGCGCAAGGGCGGCGTAGTAGGGAGCGCATCGGCGGGCGGCGTGGCACCTTCGAAGGGATCTGGGGGATCGGGAGATGTGACCATCGGGCTACCAGCGGCTCCTTGCAATTAGGTGTTATCTTGCCTTGATTCTAGGCGATGGGCGCGGGCCTGTCAAGGGATGGGAGCCTTGCTATACGAGTTAGAAGCGGAACACATAGCATCCCAGCCGGCGAATCTATGCGTTACGGAACCGGATCGGGATAGAGCAGCGGTGGCAGGCCCGCGTGGTCGCAAACGCGCTCCACAATCCAGAGCAATGCCTCGACAAAATCAAGATCGAATCGGGAGGAGAGTTGCTGGGTGGCCGCAGTAAGATCATCGGCGGCGTGGGCGACGAGGGCCTGCGCTTCCGCGTTAGTCCAAAGCAGATCGGCACCCTCGGTGGCCTGAGCAGCGTTGCTGGCCTGTTTTTTGGGGACGGGACATAGGTTTGACTTGCGGTTGCTCATAGGGCACCTCCTTGTACGTAGTCTACAGTGTGCTTGTCTAACTCTGGGAAGCCCGTGCAATGCGGCAGAAGTGAGTTGCCTGGGCCGCCAGGTGGGTTGGAGTCGGGTAGCGGTGGTACAGTGCATCGACTGCGCGGTCGAAGGTACGGGAGTCGAAAGCGTAGTGGGCCTGGGCTTGCAGACATGCTTGCAAGGCCTGGCTGAAGCCGGGAGCCAGCACCACCCGGCGCAAGGCGGCCACCCGGCCGGTATTGGCGTTCACCAAGGTCACGAGCAGGCGCGCGCCCTGGCCGCGGGGCAGGCCGAGCGGGGGTCCGTGGCCTGGGGCGGCATCCTGGTGGAAGTTGTACGGAGTGTCGGCCCAGTCATAGAGGGCTGGGAAACGGTGCAGGACGACGAGAGTGATCGCGCCTTCCAGAAACAGGGCGAGTTCCAATTCGCCGCGACGGATGACTTCCACTTCCGGCATACTTAACCGGGCACGAAACAGGTCCAGGTGATGACCATCAGAATCATAGTAATACGCATGGCCGGGCGACCAGCGGGATTCGTCAGGATGGTAGAGATCTCCACTCGGCGCTGGTACATAGGCAGCCTCCTGGGTTCGCAGGGAAGGGTTAGAGAGTTCAAGCCGCTGCGGCTACTCAGGTTGAGGATAAAAGAGTGGACACGCCAGTGGATAACTTGTGGAAAAGCGTAGGCGCGGCCGTGAGAACCTATCGTACATCACTTGGGCCGCGACACGCCGACAGTTGCTATGGGCGGCTAGTGCGTCTAGGCGAGCCGGGGGTTTGCGGCCAGTCCTCGTCCAGGTAGGTGGGGCAGAGGCTGATCGGCTGGGTGGGATACTGATTGTGCAGCCACTAGGTGACGTAATTGCTGCCTACGCCCCTGGAGACACTGGCGATCAGTGCCGTCGGTGCGGCCAGCACCACAACAACTGCGTGTGAGATGCCAGGCGGGGGTTCGGCAAACAGGGGGAGTTGCTGGTAGGGCAGCATATTGACCCTCCAAATTGCACAAGTTTGCGCAAGTTGCGCGAGTTTTGCAGAAGTTGGTTCGAGGAACGGGGAGCTGTGGTGTGTGAATTGCGCCAGCTTATAGTAAAATAACCACTAATACCAGGCATGATCGGCCAGAGAGTGCAGGTCCGCTGATCTCGATCCAGCTACTTGGCTGTTGCAGAAGTTTGCGCGAGTGCCTATTGCAGAAGTTGCAGAAATTGCAGAAGTTTGTACCAGGATCCCTTGCATAAGATCTTGGTTCGAGCGCGGGATATTATTATGATCCGGGCTACAGGAGTTACTGCTGGGTCAGGGAGCCGCCGAATCCTGAGATCGCAAGCGGTATGTGACATCATTTGTAGATCCACGCCGCTCAATCAGGCCCCAACTCACCAATTGCGCAATATCATAATTGAATGCACGTCGTTTGCGGTTGGGGTCAATAGCCCTTAAGGCGGCAACGGAGACCTCACCATGCTGGCCCAGATACCCGAGGATTGCTTGCTGCAACGGATTCACGCTGGGTGGAGTAGAGGCTACAACCGCAGATTCTAAAACATGCGTAGCGATCGGTGGGGCTGGCGGTGCGACCCGGACGCTCGGTTTCGGCGCATCGCTCGCCGGGGCCAAGGGACTGGGAAGGGTTACAATCACTGACCCACCGGTGTCTTGCAGATTTGGTAGTGGGCGCTTCTCTTCCTTTAGCCAGTAGTAGACGTTATCTAGACCCATACCTCGTTCTTCGATATAACCGGCCTCTAGCAGGAGACGCACTAGCTTGGGATTACGACTGTACTGTTCCTGTAGAATGTTCTCCAATGTGATATGGCCGGCCAGTGCGCCTGGGCTGGCTAGTTCTAGCCGATCGGTGAATACGGATAGGCGCACCTTCGATCCGGTTATACTGTAATCGCGGTGCGCAATGGCATTCACCAATAACTCCCGCAAGACCGCGTGGGGGTATTCTGGTACATCTTCGCGGACGGCGGCCCCTGTAAAACGCCCGCCGTGGCGAATTTGCCCCCACAAGTAATGGAGCGCGGCCTCGATTTGTGTGGGCAAGGAGCCATGCACTTCTACAGTGTCGCGGTAGCCTTGATGGGAATCTAAGCCATCGAAGATGGTGATGGTGATCATGGCCTGGGGTAAAAAAGCTTGCGGATGCCGACCAAACATCAGGAGACCGAAGACCGTGGGTACAAGCGTGCCGGCTTGGTCTACCAGCGCCTGGCGGGCGCGCAGAAAATCGAGCGGGTCTTGGACGAGTGGGGAGAGCGAGGGTCCGCCAATTTGTCGCACAGGCAGGCGCGCCAACCGGTCAATGTGCCCGGCTACCTGATCAAGGTCCAGATCGGAAACGGTTGCTTCCATTACCGGCTGTGTCTCAAACACCAATACCCCGCGGGCAACCATCAAAGCTCGTAAGCGTTCCGGTGGGATCGTCAGATCCTGGTCATGCTGGCGGGCCACAAACTTCCCACTACACTGATATACATCCATACCAGGGGCCACGCTGACAATTACGAGGGTGTTCCCTTCATAAGGGAGCGTGCTGATATCCACGGGAAGGGGCGGGACAACGATTTTTTGGGCGGCTCGAACAATATTGGAGCGAACTTGTTTGATTTTGTGGACTCCCACAATGCGAATCGGATCTTCTGCTATGCCGAAGATGATATGGCCGCCCGTGGCATTAGCGAAAGCCGCCAGGACTTCCGCAATATCTATGGGAGTCTCGCTCTCTTGCTTGAACTCTATGTGCTGGCCTTCGTCTTCTTGGAGGGCGCGTTCGATGTCGGTAGCAGTCAGCATGGCAGTTCCTCTCGCTGGTATATCTCGCTGTATTATACGGCTTTCGGCAACACACCCATGATCACCTTCTACGCCGGGCCGAAGGATTTCGACACACTCGCGGCGATCGATCG
>CBJNAR010000491.1:0-4057 GCA_966434075.1 uncultured bacterium | reverse complement strand
GCCATGTGCCCCTCGTGTTGCTCTCTGACGGCACCGAACCCTCCGCCACTCCGAAGAGTACCGGCGGAGAGCAAGACACACTCCAGGGAGTGCCGGCCTCCCCTGGTGTCGTCACGGCGCCCGCGCGGGTAATCCACGATCCTCACGGCGCGCACCTGGAACCCGGCGAGATCCTGGTCGCGCCGGCGACGGATCCCGGCTGGACCCCGCTCTTCTTGATCGCTGGGGGGCTGGTGGTGGAAACCGGTGGGGCGATGTCCCACGGCGCAATTGTCGCCCGCGAGTATGGCTTGCCCGCGGTTGTGAGCGTGGTGGAGGCGACGGAACGCCTTGTGACCGGCAGCCGCATTACCGTCGACGGCACCAGAGGTGTCATCACCATCGTGCCCCCCGATGCAGACACGGAGCAAGCGGCATCCGAATTGTAGTAGAACCAGGGCGGGGGAAACGCTCCGTCCAGGCGGGATCATCTGGAATCCGCAGATATGAGTGGGGGCCGGCGGCAAACCGGCTCCAAAACGCAACTCCGCTTCTGTAGGGGCCGGTTTGCCACCGGCCCGGTGCCGGGCGGCGGCTATTCTCCGTTCATGCCGAGCAGTTCGTAAGCGGGCACTTCGGCGGCACGGCCCTTGAGCGAGATGAAGCCGAGCGGGCGGACTTCGAGGCGCTTGCGCAGCTCGGGATCGATGGCCCGGTAGGTGTCTTCGCTCAGGACCACCTGGCCGGGGCGGGCGCTCTCTTGCAGCCGCTTGGCGACGTTCACGGCGTCGCCGATGGCGGTGAAGTTCATCAGGTTCTCGCTGCCGATGTGGCCCACGACGGCTTTGCCGGTGTGCACGCCGACCCGGAAGCGCAGGTGCCGCTCGGGCGGCAACGTCTCCTGGAACTCGCGCAGGCGGGTCTGCATGGCCCAGGCGGCGTTGACCGCGCGCCAGGCGTGGTCCTCCTGCGCGCCCGGCGTGTTGAACAGCCCCATCACCGCGTCGCCGATGTACTTGTCGAGCGTGCCCTCATAGGCCGGGTCCATGATCGTGCTGCCGGCCAGCGACAGGTGGGTGTTGAGTAGGTCGATCAACTCTTCCGGGGCCATCTTCTCCGAGAGCGTCGTGTAGCCCTGCACGTCGCCGAACAAAACTGTGATGTCGCGCAGTTCGCCGCCTAGCTTGGGGCCGGCGCTCGCCGTGATCAGGTGCTCGACGACGTTCGGCGCGATGTAGCGCTCCATGCGCCGCTCCTGGGTGATGTCCTCGATAACCACGACGACGCCCAGCTTTTCGCCCGCTACGGCCACGACGCGGGCCCCGCTGAGCAGCAGCACCACCTCGCCGCGCCCCGGCACCACGGCGCGGGCCTCGTGCCCCAGCACCGGCTCGCCCGACTCCTGCACCTGGGTAAACAGGGCCGGCACCGGCGAGTTGGCCAGCAGGCCGAACACGTCGCGGTACGACTGGCCGATGGCCTGTTCGGGCTGGATGGCGAAAATGCCCGCGGCGGCGCGGTTGTAGGTGCGGATGATGCCGTACTCGTCGGTCGTGACCACGCCGCTGGCGATACTGGCGAGCACGTTTGCCATGTAGCCGTACAGCCGTGCGTTGTCGATCGCGACGGCGGCCTGGTTGGCGAGGTTGACCAGCAGGTCGAGATCGCGCGGGGTGAACAGCCCGGTGCGCAGGCGGTTGTCCACGTAAACTACGCCCAGCACCTGGCCGCGGATCACCAGCGGCGCGCACAAGATCGCGCGCAGGTTGTAGTGCATGACGCTTTCCATGGCCGAGAAGCGCGGGTCGGCCTGGGCGTTCGTGGTCAGCACCGGCTGGGCGCTGGTCGCCACCTGGGTGACGATGCCCCGGCTGATCAGGAAGGCGTCGCTGTCGATGGTGCCGTGGTCCATGCCGCGGGCGGCGGCCACGGTCAGCGCACCGCTCTGTTCATCGCGCAGCACCACATAGCCGCGCTCGGCCTTCGTCACCTCGATGACCTTGTCCATCACCAGGTTGAGCAGGGCACGCAGATCGAGCGTCGAGTTGACGGCCTGCACAATCGTGTAGAGCGTGCGCAGGTGATGAGCTTCCTGGCGGCGCGACTCGGCCAGCCGGGCGATGGCGTCGAGGCCCAGGGCGGCGGCGGCGCGGTGCTGCTGGGCGGTATGCACTTGCTCCTGCAGGGCGGGGGCCAGCCCGGCCACCGCGTTGCCGATATCGCCCGGATTGGTCGAGCGGCGCAGCAGATCGAGCATATCGCCCGCCAGGCGGGTGAGTGTGCTCAGATCTTGCTCAAGCTGTTGGAGCTCGACCCGCTGCACGGCAATCGGATCGGTTAACGTTTCATCCATCGCAGTTCCTCTGTTTCGCGGGGCACCAACGCGGCGCGCTCACGGTGCGGCGCCGAGCCGGGCCGCGATCTCGGCGGCGGCCTGCCGCTCATCCGGGAAGAGCGCCAGCTTGCGCGCCTGTTGCAGATCGGCGCGGGCCTTCACCGGCTGATTCTGGCCGGCCTCGATGCCGGCGCGGACGACGTAGCCCCAGCCGTAGCGATCATCCTTGCCGTCCCACCGGCTCAGATACTCCAACGCCTGCGCCGGTTGCTTTTTGGCGACCGCCAATTCCGCCTGCTCCAGCAGCACGTTCGCGTTGTCGGCGTTGATGGCCGCGGCGGCGGTCAGGTCGGCGGCGGCCTGATCCGGTTGCGACCGGCCCAGGTTGATCCGGGCGCGGTAGGCCAGCAAATCAGCCTTCTCGTCGGCTGCCGCATGGTCCAGCGCTTGGTTGATCTGGTCGAGCGCGGACGTAAAATCGCGCTGGACCGTGAAGACGTGGGCAAGCTGAGCATAGCCGTAGGCCGCGTCGGCACGCAGAGTGACGGCCTGCTGGGCGTCGGCGCGCGCCCTGGCGTAGTCGCCGAGCAGCAGATAGATTTCGCTGCGTGCCCCATAATAATAATAGTTATTGTCCACTGCGATCAAGCGGGTCAGCGTTTCGGCGGTCCGATCGTACTGCTGGTGGGCGGCATAGTATTCGGCTAGCCAGATATAGACCTGGGTGTTCTTCGGTTCGAGCGTCACGGCCCGCTGGAGATCCAGCAACTGGGCTTTGTCGTTCGCCAGTTGGCCCTCCAGCGTGGCACGCAGGTAATACATATCGGCGGTGGGCGGCCCGATGGTGATGGCCTGGTTGATGTCGGCGAGGGCATCGGCGCGGTCACTCTTGTAGTCCTGATAAACGCGTGCCCGCCAGTAGTAGGCCTGGGCGTTGCGCGGGTCCACCTGCAGCGCGTGACCGAAGGCGGCCAGCGCCTGGTCGGGCTGGGGCTGGATGGCCTCGTCGTAGGTGATATAGGCCCGGCCCAGCGCGATCCAGATCCCGGCATCATCGGGTGCGAAGCTGAGCGCCTTCTGGTAATCGGCGACTGCCGCGGCGAGGCGGCGGTTATTGACATAATAATCAGCCCGTGCCTTGTAGACAGCCGGATCCTGCGGCCCCGCCGCGACCGCCGCGTCGAGGTCGGCCACGGCGCGCGCATCGCCGCCGTTCATGGCCGCGGCCTGGGCATGCAGCAGCAGGGCCGGGACCGCCGCTTTGTCCTGGCTAAGGATGCGTTCGGTGTCCTGGGCCACGTCGGACCACGACTGGAGGCCCGCGCTCGCCTGGGCACGCGCCAGGAGCAGCGCCGGGTCGTCCGGGTGGGCGCCGAGGGCCTGGGTCAGGGCGTTGATCGCGTCCTGGTAGCGGCCCAGGCCGAGCAAGGCCAACCCCTGGCCGCGCAAGGCGTCCGCGTTCTGCGGATCGCCGGTCAGCACGGCGTCATAGACGGCAAGGGCCTTGGCGTATTGTTTCGCCGCCAGGGCCTGATCGCCGGTCTGCAGGGCGCGGCTCGGATCGGCGGCGACGGCAGTGGCCGCCTGCATGGCCGCCGCAGTGGCCTGCGCCCCATTCGCGGCGGCGGTGGCCGTGGCATGTTGATCCCCGCTCCCTCCGCCTGGCGGCGCCGCGGCGGCGAGAGTCGTCGGAAGCGGACTGCCGGCGACTTCGCTGTCCGGCGGCATGGCGACGACGGCATA
>CBJNAR010000490.1:0-4057 GCA_966434075.1 uncultured bacterium | reverse complement strand
CAAAATGGCCGCCACGCCGTTCCTAACCAGCCCCTACAGCGCACGGGCCGGTTTGCAACCGGCCCCTACACCGCAAAATGGCCGCCACGCCGTTCCTAACCAGCCCCTACAGCGCACGGGCCGGTTTGCAACCGGCCCCTACACCGCAAAATGGCCGCCACGCCGTTCCTAACCAGCCCCTACAGCGCACGGGCCGGTTTGAAACCGGCCCCTACAATGCAAAATGGCCGCCACGCCGTTCCAAACCAGCCCCTACAGCGACCGGCCGGGTTCAAACCGGCCCCTACACCGCAAAATGGCCGCCATGCCGGTTCGGGATCGGCCTCCCCGCGCATGGATCGCGCTGTAGGGGCCGGTTTGAAACCGGCCCGTGCGCTACCGATAATTCGTGATGGGCCGTTCGCGGCGGACGGCAAACATGCAGCGATCATGGCCGGTGGCCCGGCACTCCACCTCGCGCACGATCACCGGGCGGCCCGTCAGTTCCTTGAGCAACACCTCGTAGAAGCGCGCCGTGGCGGTGCAGACCGGGCGCCCGGCGTCGCGGATGTCGCGGCAGTAGGGGCAATTGTCGAGCACCAGGTAATCGTTGTTCTGGTCGGTGACGACGCCGCGATCCACGCGGGCGTCGCGACTCACCAGTTCGATGAGGCGGCTCCAGGCCACGCCCACCTGCTCGGCGGGCGGCAGGTCCCGCACCTCCCCGGCAAGCGCCTGCACGTCGGGGTTGGCCCAGGTATGCCGGGCCAGGTGCTCGCCCATGTTGATGAAGAACAGCGTGGCCTGCGGCGGCGCCAGGTGGGTATAGCCGGCGCTGAACAGCCGGGCCACCAGGTCGCGCGAGGCGGTCAGTTCGGAGTTGTCGGGCGGCAACTCGCTACGATATTGCAGCAGCCCCGCCGCTTCCAGGATACGCGGATAGGCCGGGCCGGCCACCATACGCAGCGACTTGAGGATCTGGCGCAGAAAGCTGTTACTGTAGATTGCAGATGCGGGAGCATTGCCGGTGTCCAAGTCTCCCTCCCGAGGGCGGATCGATACGGTGGTGGATGGATCAAACTGCATCGCGATTCTAGCAGGTTTGGCCGCGAAACACAATCCGGCCCCCGGCGGCCCATTCTTGTCAGTGGTTTGTCAGAACCCCTCGGTTACAATGAGGGGGCTGCGGGGCCGAGGCGGGCCCGGGTGCGAGCCGGTTTTGGTCCCGCTGCGCCAGTCTTTCGTAGTGTCACTGGACTTCACCTGGGTGAATCCGCTATACTTTGGGGAGCTGTCCCGTCCGCTGGAGTCCCCGGCGACAGTGGCTGGAGCGGCTTCTCCGGGACTATCCCCTTTGACGTTTAGAAAGGAACATAGGATGAGCCAATCGGCACCGCCCGACCGCGCGGCGTTTCTCGCCGCGCCCGATGCCGAGGTCGCGGCTATAGCGCCCGCCACCGCGGTGTATGCCCTGGGGGGGACGCGCCGCCGAGCCGCCATGGAAGGTATTCCCCTCGACGAGACCTACATCGATCATTCCCGCCCGCAAATGGTGGACAATATCGCCATCTTTTTCCGGCACGGCATCCGGCACCTGATTGTGCCCTGCCTGGGTCCGCGCCAGTTGGCCGAAGTGGCCCCCTATGGAGAACGAATCATCGACTGGAGCATCCGCGCCCTGGCCGGGCCTGAGATGCTGGAAGACTACCGGCGCCTGGGTTGGCGGGCGCGCATGATCGTCACTTCCCCCATTCCGGCCCTCCATGCGGCGGCTGAGCGGCTCCAGCAAGAACCGGGTGATCCACGTTGCCCCACAATTTGGTACTATTTTGTGGCCGATGATACCGACCCCTGGGCGGAGCTCTTCGCCGCCGTCCAGCGCACCGGGGCCCGAACCTATGCCGAGGCGCTGCGGGCCGTATACGGTGAGGAAGTGCCGCCGGCCACCTTGTTCGTGGGCTTTGGCAAGCCGGTTACCGGCACGACCTTGATCCCGCCGCTGCTGTGCGCCCCGAATATGCAGTGCTATTGGATGCAACGGGCCGGCTTGCGGCTCACCGACCGCATGTTGCGGGAGATTCTTTATGATTATGCCTACACGCGACGGACGTGGCGCGCGGATCGCCGCTTCCGCTATGAGCAAAGTGCTGAGCAACAGACGGTCTGGGAGACAACACAGATCCTGGGCGTCGGCTCGGCGAAAAACGGCTTTTGGTATCCGGAGCCGTTTGGCGGCTCGCAAGAATAGAACGGGTGGGGGGTTATAATGCTGGAGCGACTGTTCGATTGTGCCGCCGCCGACCCGGAGGTGGCACGCAAGGGGCGCTGGCTCAACCGGCTGTTGGTGAGCTTTATCGTGATCGGCGGCGTCATCGTCATCACCAGCGCGCTGCTGCTGCCCTTCTCGATGGTCACGATCACCAACGGGGCAGCGGTCCTCTTGTTGGTGGGACTCTACTTCATCAACCGCCGGGGCTATGTCGGCGTCACTCTCTGGATTTTGCTGGCGCTGGTCATGGCTGCGGTCATTTTCAGCGCGACGGGTGAGCATGATAATCTCGCCGTGCTGATGTATCCGGCGCTGTTTGTGCTGGTCATCCTCACCACCGGGGTCTTCCTGTCGTGGACCGGGGTGCTGGGCGCTGTCATCGCCGTGGGCGCCGTCACCATCTGGTACTACACCGGGAGCACCATCCCCGTCGTGCGCGACTATCAGGTGCGGGAGCCGTCGGGCGTGAACCTGCTCATGTACACGCTGTTGCTGCTGTTCGCCGCGTCGGGCGCGTTGTCCTGGCTCTCCAATCGCCTCATCGGCGAAACCCTGACGGCGTTGCGCCGCCGGGCCGGCGACCTGGAGGCCGCGCTGGCGACCCTGGCCGAGCAAACGCAGCGCGAACACGCCCTGGGCGCCAACATCGGCGTGCTGGCCGAGCAACTGTCGGCCGTGAGCGCGCGGCAGGTCACGGGCGTCTCCAGCCAGGCCGCGTCGATCAGCCAGGTGGTGAGCGCGGTGGCCGAATTGCACACCGCCGCCGATCAGATCGACGCCACGGCGACCCTGGTGAGTGAAGCCGCCGACAGCGCGCTGCAAAGCGTCCAGCACGCCCAGGCCCTGGTCGTGCAAAGCCGCGAGGCGGTGCAGCGCAACCGCGCGCAGGTCCATACCGTGATCGAGCGCATGACCCGCGTCGATACGCTGACGCGCAACATCACCGTGTTCACCAACGGCATCCGCAAGCTCTCCGAGGAAACGCAACTGCTGGCCCTCAACGCGACCATCGAGGCCGCGGGCGCCGGGTCGATCGGGCGCCGCTTCGGCGTGGTGGCCGGCGAAGTCGAGAGCCTGGCCCAGCGGGCCAACGAGTTCGTCGATCAGATCCGGGCCATCGTCGCCGAGTTGCAGGAAGCCGGCCAGATCACCCTGGCGGCCACGCAGAGCAGCAGCGACATCGCCGACGAAGTCGAGCAACTGGCCGACGAGGTGCGCTCCGCCCAGGAGCAGGTGGCCGGGGCCGTGCAGCGCACCAGCGAACTGGTGCACCAGATTTCGACCGCCACCAGCCAGCAGAACAACGCCACCGAACAGATGACGGAGACCATGGAGCAGATCGCGGCAAGCGCGGACATGACCAACCGCGAAACGCGGGCGCTGGAGACCGTCAGCAGCGAACTGCTGCACTCGGCGGAAATGCTCATGAGCACAATGACCCGGCTCCGTTCGCAGACTCACTCGTTGTCGTAGTTCGCCCCTGGGACAAGTCCGGCCTCCGCGCCCATCCGCGCGGGGAACCGGCGGGACTACACATGGATGCGGCGGCCCCCACGCAGCGGCAAGCACCCTTGCCCGGTGTATGACGGTACCGTCGCCGGAGGGACTATGCACTTATCAGAGGAGGTTCGTTCGCTACTGGCCCAACTGGGGAGTACTCGAATGAATTTAACGGCTTACGACACCGGCTGGGTGGCCGCGGTGAGTACGGCGAGCGGGGCACCGCGCTTCCCCCAGAGCCTGCACTGGTTACGCCGGCACCAGCACGGCGACGGCAGTTGGGGCGCCGGCAGTACCGAAGATCAGGCC
>CBJNAR010000489.1:0-4058 GCA_966434075.1 uncultured bacterium | reverse complement strand
GGCGGCCCACCACCGGGGTCTGCCCCCGGAGCGGGTGGGGCTGCCATGCATCGGGGCGCCCAGCCGGCTCGACCCCAAGAAACACCACCTGGGCTTGCTGGAGGCGTTCGCCGGCAGCGAGTCGCTGCGCCGGATCGCCAACCTGGTCATCATCACGGCGGACCTGGAGCAGCCGCTGGAAGGCTATGAGAAAGCCGGGCCGGGCGAGCGGGCCGTGCTCGACACCCTGATGACCGTGATCGACCGGTCGCAACTGCGCGGGCAGGTCGCCATGTTGGCGCTGCACGGCCAGGGCGAACTGGCCGCGGGTTATCGCTTCTTCGCCGGACTCCATTCGGTCTTCGCGCTGACCGCGCTCTACGAGCCGTTCGGCCTGGCCCCGCTGGAGGCGATGGCGGCAGGGCTGCCCGCCGTGGTCACGAAGTTCGGCGGCCCCAGCGAAAGCCTGCGCTCGGAGACCGACGATTACGGCATCCTGGTGGACCCCAACGACCTGGCCGAGGTCAGCGCCGGCCTGTTCGCGCTGGTAAGCAATCTGACCACCTGGCAGGAATACGCCACCAAGGGCTACGAGCGGGTGCTGGCCCGCTACACGTGGCAGCGCACCGCCGAGGGCTACCTGGCCGCGCTGCGCGGGCGCAACCGCGCCGTGGACGAACCGGAAAAGGAGATCCGGGCCACGTCGGGCACAGGTAGCCACCAGGCTGTGGAGGCGGTGGCGCCCCACAGCGGCCCCGCGGGCGCGAAGCGAGACAACCGGCTGCCGATCCCCGGCTTCTTCTTCGATCCGCAGGGATCACACGAGGACCTGCTCGCGCTGCTGGATGATCTCTACCTGAAGCTCGACGTGCTGGCCGTCGGCGAGACGCTGGTGGACTTTCTGTCGCACAAGCGGGTGCGCTCGTTGCGCACCGCCGACGAGTTCACGCGCTACCTGGGCGGGCAACCGGCCAACGTGGCCGTCTATGTGGCGAAGCTGGGCGGGCGGTCGGCGGTGATCTCCAAGGTGGGTAAGGGCTACTTCGCCGACTTCCTGGAGGAGCAACTCCAGCGCCACGGGGTGAGCACCGAGGCGCTCTGCCACACCGATGATGCGCCCACGACCAACGTCTTCCTCACCCAGACGATCAGCGTGCCCGATTTCCAGGCCATCCGCGGGGCGGACGCCCTGCTCGACATCCGCGACGTGCCCGAGGAATTGATCGAGCGGGCGCGGGCCGTGCATACTTCCGCCTTCGCGCTGTCGTTGGAGCCGCAGCGCTCAGCGGTGCGGCGCGCGCTGCGGCTGGCCGCGCGGCACAAGAAGGTCGTATCGCTCGACCCGAACTACAGCCCGCGCATCTGGCCCGATAAAGAGGAAGCCTGGGAGGTGCTGGCCGAGATCATGCCGACCGTGACCATCGTCAAGCCGTCGCTGGAGGATGCGCGGCGGCTGTTCGACTTCAACCTCTCCGAGGACGCGCTGGAGGAGCGCTGCCTGCGCGAGTTCCACGACCTGGGCGCCCAGGTGGTGATCGTGACCCGCAGCGGCCAGAGCGTCACCGTGTCCGACGGCAAGACGGTGGAGCGGGTGGGGCCGCTGCCGCGCGTCGAGGTCGCCAACGTGACCGGCGGGCGCGACGCCTTCTGGTCGGCGCTGCTGGTGGCCCACCTGGAAGGCAAACCCTGGCCCGTCGCTGTGCGCTTCGCCCACGAAGTGGCGGCGCTCAAGCTGCGGGTGCTGGGCCACGTAGAGCGTATGATCGACCGGGAAGAGATCTACCGGCGCCTGGCGGACCAGCCCGCGCCCGCGACGACGGCGGGCTGAGCCATGCGGGTCTGCTTTCTCAATCCGCAGGGCCACCTGCAAGGCCACCCCCCGCTCGGCAAAACCGACACCGGCGGGCAGATCGTCTACGTGCTGGAACTGGCGCGCGCGCTGAGCCGCCAGGGGATCAAGGTGGACCTGATCACGCGGCAGTTCGACGGCCAGAAGCCGGTCGAAGACCTGACCTCCAACGCGCGCATCGTCCGGCTGCCCTGCGGGCCGGACACCTTCGTGGTCAAAGAGCACCTGTACGAACTGATGAACCAGTGGGTGCAGCGCCTGGAAGCCTTCAGCCGCACCGACGATGTGCAATACGACATCATTCACTCGCACTACTGGGACGGCGGCTACGCGGGCATGCTGCTGCAACGGCGGCTGCACATCCCGCATGTCTTCACGCCCCACTCGCTGGGCCGCTGGAAGGAGCTGGCGCTGAGCCACGACGCCGTACCCGGCCAGGCCCTGGCTCCGCTCTACCGCTACCAGTTGCGCATCATGACTGAGAAGCGGATCATGAAGACGGCGGATGTCGTCTTGATGCTCAGCCAGATCCAGCGCGTGCGGCTGATGCAGCATTACCGGCTCGATTTCGACAAGATCCGCGTGCTCTATCCGGGGGTGGACACGCGCGTCTTTACCCCGAATCATCCCGCGGGCGGGAACGGACGCATGCCCACACAGAACAACATCCTCCTGGTGTCGCGCTTCGTTCCGGCCAAGGGCATCGATACGGCTATCGAGGTCTTCCGGCGCGTGGCCCGGCGGGTGGATTGCCACCTGTATATCGTCACGACGAACAAGCTGGACGATTTTTCAGAGGAGGAAATCGCGAACGAGCGCGCCGTGCGCTGGATGATCGACACGCACCGCCTGCAAGACCGGGTCCACTTCCTGGGCTTCATCGACAACCGCAGGCTGCTGGCCGACTACTACCGCAGCGCCGACCTGTTCCTGCTGCCCTCGCGCTACGAGCCGTTCGGGCTGACCACGCTGGAGGCGCTAGCCTGCGGCGCGGTGACGCTGGTGTCGCACGCCGCGGGCAGCCGCGAACTGCTGATCGACGGGCTGAACGGCTTCATCGTGGATATGGAGGAGCCGGACGCCGTGGCGAAGCTCATCGTCAGCCTGTTCAAGGACCGCGCCCTGGCCCAGCGCATCGCCGAGAACGCGGTGCTCTCGACCCAGCGCCATTTCAGTTGGGACGTGACGGCGAAGCGGCTGCTCAAGTACGTCTACCCGCAAGCCGCGCTGCCCAAGTGAGGCGTTGCGCGGCCGGCGGGGCGCGGGCCGGTTTGCAACCGGCCCCTACAGCGCGAGGGCGCCGGGCCGGTTTGCAACCGGCCCCTACAGCGCGACATCGCCGCGGGCCGGTTTGCAACCGGCCCCTACAGCGCGAACGGGGACCGGGCCGGTGTGGAACGCATTGTTCATCCCGCTACGGCGCCCCACGTATCTGGCCTGTCAGAGCCCCCCTGGCGGTGTAGGGGCGGGTTTCAAACCCGCCTGCCGCTCTACCTCCCCGGCCTTGGGTCAACGAAATCGGCGCCGCCTGCCGCCGCGGGCCGGTTTCAAACCGGCCCCTACAGGGCGCTCGGCGGCGAGCCGCGCCCGGCTAAGGCGCGGCCAACTGCACGGGTGCGGCGGGGGGCGCGGGCGCGCCGAGGTCGCCGGCCCAGAGGCGGCGCATCTCGGCGCTGGTCGCCAGCAGGGTGTCGAGCGTGCCGGTGGCGGTCACGGCGCCGTCCTGGAGCACGATGATCTGGTCGGCGCGGCGCAGGGCGGCGCGGCGGTGCGACACCACCAGCACCGTGGGGCGGGCGCCGGGCGGGGCGCCGGGCGGCCCCAGCACGCGGTCCCACAGCGCCTGCTCGGTTTCGACATCGAGCGCGCTCGACAGGTCGTCGCAGACCAGCAGCGCGGGCCGGCGCACCAGCATACGCGCGGCGGCGGCACGCTGCACCTGGCCGCCCGACAGCCGCACGCCCCGCGGGCCGACCACCGTGTCCAGCCCCCGCTCCAGCCCGGCCACGTCGGGTTCGAGCACGGCGCGGTGGATGGCGTCCTCCAGGCCGGCGGCGGAGGCCGGCGCGCCGAGCAGGATATTCTCGCGCAGGGTCGCGCTGAACAGGCGCGGCACTTGCGGCGTATAGGCGGCGCGCGGCGGCACGAAGAACGCGGCGGGGTCGGCCACCGGCGTACCGTTCCAGCTTATGGCTCCACTCTCGCGCGGCAGCAGGCCGAGCAGGGCGCG
>CBJNAR010000488.1:0-4063 GCA_966434075.1 uncultured bacterium | reverse complement strand
CGCCGCTGCCGACCAGCACCCCGGCCCCGCCGCCCACCGACACCGCCGTGCCCGCGACCGCGACATCCGCACCCGTGCCCACGACCGCGGTGCCGGCACCGGGGACAGGCACCACGCCGACGCTGCCGCCGCTGCCGGTCTTCACCGCCACACCCGGCACAACGCCCGCACCCTCGGATGTCACGCCGGGCACCACCGGCACGGCTCCCGCCGGTGGGCCGAATGCGCCCGACACCACGCCCGCCGCTTCGCAGGAGGGCTACTTGACGGTGCAATGGTTCGGCCAGTCCAGTTTCCTGCTGGCCGGAGGCGAAGGCGTGCGCATCTTGATTGACCCGGTGGGGCCGAACCTGGGCTATCACCTGCCGGTGTTCAACAACCTGGACGCCCTGCTCATCAGCCACCTGCACCAGGACCACACGTACACGCAGGTGGTGGCCGGGGGCACGCCGAATTACGTGGGTCTCAACACCAACGGCGGCTTCCAGCCGATCACGCAGAACGTGAAGACGGCCGCCGTGCGCGATGTCGGCTCGTTCCACGACGACCAGAATGGCCACCAGCGGGGCGCCAACGCCATGTGGGTGATCGACATGGACGGCTTCCACATCGTGCACCTGGGCGACCTGGGGCAGACCGAGCTGGACGACAAGCAGTTGCAGCAACTGGGCCAGCCCGATATCCTGATGATCCCGGTGGGCGGCAACTTCACCATCGACGGCCGCCAGGCGCGCGCCATCATGGCCCAGTTGAAGCCGCGCCTGGTCATCCCCATGCACTACCGGACCGACCGCACCCCGGCTAACCTGAACCTGGCCCCGGTGGACGCCTTCCTGGGCCAGGCGCCACCCCCCAACCCGCCCAACGTGGTCCGCCTGAAGCGCAGCGACTTCAAGGGCAACCAGACCCAGGTGCTAGTCATGAACTACAAGTAACCTGCGGGTAGAGTAGCGTCTGTAGCCGGACGAGAGAAAGGGGGCCGGCGGGCGCGAGGGCGGGCGTTTTTGACGCGCCCTGGGCGCCCGCCGAAGTGGGCGGGAATAACGGAATTATAGCGGCTTGCGGTAGGTGGTTTCCTGCCCGGTCACCTGGTAGCCCATGCGCTGGTAGAGGGCCAGCGCACCGCTGGGGTTGTCGGTGTCGACGCCGAGGGCCGTCTGGGTCATGCCCTGGGCCTTGTGGACGGCCATGCTGCGGGCCAGCATGGCCCGCGCCAGGCCCCGCCGCCGCCAGGGACGGCGCACGGTGATGTACTCGGTATAACCGATCTTGCGCCCGGTGGTCTCGTTGTATTCTGGGTCAATATAGTTGAGGATAGAGCCGGCCACCTGGTCGCCGTCCCAGGCGACCACCCAGAGATCGGGCTGGAAAAAGGGGTTGGTCCGCCAGCCGTCGAAGTCCTGGGCCTCGCTCTCGCTGGCCCCCCAGTGGTCGCGCACCGCTTCGATCATCGCCTCCCAGATGGGGTGGTAGTGCTCGGGCTGCGCCGGGCGGATTGCGAGGCCCGGCGGCAAGGGCATGTCCGGGATGTGGTCCAGGTCGGGCGTTTCCATCCGGAACCAGTAGCGCACCGGGGTGTATCCCAGGGTGTGGAGCAAACCGATCATCGCCGTTTGCGTTTCGCGTGTGTCGGCGCTTAGCACCACGGGACCGGAGGCGGGGTCAGCGGCGACCAGTGCGCGCGCGTGCGCTTCGGCCCAACCCATCAGCGCACGACCCAACCCGCGCCCCCACCAGGCGGGCAGGACAAAGCCGCCATGCCAGTAGACACAGGTGCCGTCGAGTTCGAGGTCGGCGAAAACCCGGCTGTAAGCAACTACCTCGCCGTCCACCTCCGCCACCAGCAGGTCGCGCTCCGGCTCATAACCGGGCGTGGGACGGTAAGTGTGAATAAAGTGCTCCAGGGTATAGAGATCGTCGTCGACCGCGTCGGCGTGCATACTGGTGTTGCGCACGTGCAAGAGTACCGGATAGTCCTCCTCGCCCCGAAAGTGGCGGAAGCGCAGACCGGGAATGGGCGGGGCGATGATGGGCTCGCTGTTGGAATCCATTGTGTAGCCTCCACTCGCTGCTATGAGTACTGCTTCCAGTCGAAGTTGTCATGCTGAACGCAGTGAAGCATCTCGTCTCCTTCCGCACGAGACGAGACTCTTCGCTCCGCTCAGAGTGACAAGTCTCACTGGAAGACGAGACTCTTCGCTCCGCTCAGAGTGACAAGTCTCACTGGAAGCGGTAATGAGTCCGCCAAATAACAGAGGGGCACCTTGCAGTGCCCCTCCGTAGTTGTCTGCGTTGAAATGCGCGGCCTAGCCGCGGGTGAACATATTGACGTGCAGCGGCGTGCCGAAGATCTGGGCGATGGCCGTTTCCTGCACCGCTTCCGGCATCGTCGGGTGGGCGTGCATGGTGTGGGCCAGGTCTTCCGCCGTGACGCGCTGCTGGACGGCCAGCGTGCCCTCGGCGATCACGTCGCTGGCGTGGGCGCCCAGGATCTGCATACCCAGCACCGTGCGGTCCTCGGCGTGGCAGACGAGCTTGACCAGGCCGTGCGGCTCGCCGATAGCCTGGGCGCGGCCCAGCGCGGCGAACGGGAACTTGGTCACGCGCACCGGCACCCCGCGCTCTTTGGCGACCGCCTCGGTCATGCCCACGCTGGCGATTTCGGGGATGGTGAAGATGCAGTCGGGCACGGCGCGGTAGTCGGCGGCACGCTCGTGGCCCAGGATGTTGTCCACGGCCACCTCGCCCTCGTAGGACGCCACATGGGCGAGCATATGCCCCGGCACCACGTCGCCGATGGCGTAGACGTTGGGCACGTTGGTGCGCAGGTGGTCGTCCACGGTGACATAGCCGCGCTGCGTCTGCACGCCCAGGTCGTCGAGGCCCAGCCCGTCTGTGTAGGGGACGCGGCCCTTGGCGTAGAGCGCGTATTCGCACTGCAACACGCGCGGCTCGGCGCTACCCTCGGTCTGCACCACCACCTCCAGGTGGTCGCCCCGGTCGCGGAACTCCTGCACACTCGTCTTGACCAGCGTTTCGACCCCCGCCTGCTTGAGCAGCGCCGAGAAGCGCCGCGCGATCTCCTCGTCCACGTTGCGCAGGATGCGCGGCGAGGTGATCACCGCCGTGACCTTGGTGCCGTAGGCCGCGAAGATCGAGGCGAACTCCATGCCGACGATGCCGCCGCCGATTACGACCATGCTCTTGGGCAGGGTGGGGATGGCGCGCAGGGTCAGGTCCATGTCGAGGATCTGGTCGCTGTGGATCACGCGCGGCGAGTCGCCGCCCGGCACTTCGCTGCCCAGCACGGTGGCCGACCCGGTCGCCACGATGATGTTCTTGGCGCGCACGGTGAGCGCCGCGCCCGCGTACTGGTTCGCCCCCTGCACGTAGATGCTGCCCGGCGTCAGCAGGCGGGCCTTACCTTCGAGGCGGGTGATCTTGCGCGCTTTGAACAGGTCGTTGATGCCCCGCGTGAGGCCGTCCACCACCTTGTCCTTGCGGGCCACGATGCCTTCCCAGTTGGGTTCCGCCGTGCCGGTGACGCCGAAATCGGCGGCGTGGCGCATTTCCGCGAGGATCTCGGCGGTCTTGACCATCGTCTTGGACGGGATGCACCCGCGCAACAGGCAGGTGCCGCCCAGGCGGGGGTCCTTTTCGATAAGCAGCACATTGGCGCCGCGCATCCCCGCGTCGAGCGCGGCCACATAGCCGCCGGGCCCGCCGCCAATCACCGCAATATCGTATTCGTACATTTCGTCGACTCCAGTAAACATCAAAGTGGTTCCTTATAGCTGTCAGCTATCAGCCGTCAGGTTTCAGCCGTCAGCCGTCAGTTGGTGGTTGTCAGCCTCCGTAATATAGACCGTGCTATCCGTCATACATCGGTTCCCGTCAGTCCAAAAGCTATCTGAAACGCCTCTATCCTGATAGCTGACGGCTGATAGCTGATCGCTACTTCCGCAGCGTCCAGGCATCCGTCGCGTATTTCGTGGCGACGAGATCGGCCCAGCGGGCGGCCTCGTCCGCGGTGAGCGTGCCGGGCTCCAGCATGATCTGCAAC
>CBJNAR010000487.1:0-4076 GCA_966434075.1 uncultured bacterium | reverse complement strand
CGACCACACCATCAAGCTGTGGCGGGTCGGCGATGGAACGCTGATCCAAACCCTGATGGGACACACGGAAGGGGTCTACAGTGTGGCCTTCGCCCCCGATGGGCGGACTCTCGCGTCGGGATCGGCGGACACGACAGTGCGCCTGTGGCAGGTGGCACCTCCCGGCGCCACCTCCCCATAAAACCCGAGCAAGTTTTGTGGTGACAGCTAAAGGGGCGCACGGCCACGCGAGAGGGGGCGACGCGGTTAGATGAAGGCGCCGCGCAACTGGCGGAACAGGGCATCGGTCTCGAAATAGAGGCGCGCCTGGGTGATCTGGTCGCCGGCCAGGTCGTAGACCACGCAGAGCGGCACGGAGATCACCTGGCCGGTCGGCTCGATGCCGGCAAAGTTGCCGATATGCTTGCCGATGAAATCAGCCTCCAGCACGGCATGATCCTCGGCGTAGATCAGGTTGCGGGTCTGCGCCCGCGCGTCGAAAGCTTCCTGGTAGAAGTGGCGCAGCAGTTGGCGCACACCCTCGCGGCCCATCGCCTCGTAGCCGGTGCCCATGACCCGGTAGACGGCATTCTCGGCCACCCGGCTCAGGTCGTCGTGGTCCAGGTAGGCGGTCATGACCGCCCGCGTACTCTCCACCGACATGGCAGACTCCCTTCCGCGATTCGCTGGTGCGGCAGGCGCCCGCAACCCTGCGCTACGCCGCCAGTACCTCGGCCAGCCGGTCGAGCACCTCGCGCATATCGGCCTCGGTGGCCCAGCCCACGTGGCCGATGCGGATCAGCCGGCCTTCGAGCGACCCCTGGCCCCCGGCCAGTTCGATGCCCTGGCGGCGCAACGCAGCCAGGATCGGGCGCGCATCGGGCACGGCGAACGCCGTCACGGTGCGCGAGGCCACGGCGTCGGCGGCCAGCAATGACAGGCCCAGCGCGCGCAGCCGCCCGCGCACGTAGTCGCGCACCGCCTCGTGGCGCGCAAACACGGCGTCCCGCCCTTCCTCGTCCATCAGTTGCAGCGCGGCCTGTAGTTGGAACAGCAGCGAGACGGCGGGCGTGTACGGCGTCTCCCAGCGCTCGGCATACTTGCGCGCCGCGGCGAAATCGAAATAATAGCGCGGCAGCCGCGCCCGCTTGTTCGCCTCCCAGGCGCGCGGGCTGACCGAGAGCATCGCCAGGCCGGGCGGCGTCATCCACGCCTTCTGCGAGGCCGTGACGACCACGTCAAGGCCCCAGGCATCCGTCCGCAGGTCGGTCGCGCCCAGCGCCGAGATGCTGTCCACCAGCAGCAGCTTGTCGTACTCGCGCGCCAGTGCGCCGATGGCCTCCACCGGGTTCTGCACGCCGGTCGAGGTCTCGTTGTGGGTCAGCAGCACGCCGCGTACCTCCGGATGCGCGTCCAGGGCCCGGCGCGCGGCGTCGGGGTCCACGGCCTGGCCCCACTCGAACGCCACGCGGCGCACCTCCAGCCCGTAGGCCGCAGCGATATCGGCGTAGCGGTCGGCGAAGTGGCCGCTGCTGAGCGAGAGAACGGTGTCGCCCGGCGAGAAGCAGTTGACGATCGAGGCTTCCAGCCCGCCGGTGCCCGCCGCCGGGAAAAAGAGCAGATCGTTTTGCGTCTGATAAAAGCCCTTGGCCCGCTCGGTCACGTCGCGCAGCAACTCGTGGAACGCCTGGCCCCGGTGGTTGATCATCTGGCGCGCGCCGGCGGCCCGCACCGTTTCAGGCAGCGGCGTCGGTCCCGGTATCCGTAATTGCATCTAGATGCCCTCCAGCGCGTAGCGCCGGACCTTCAGCCCAAACGCCGCGTACTCGTCTTTCCATTCCACGCAGCCGCCGCGCACCAGCAGCCCCAGGCCCTTGATCACCAGGTCACGGTAGTCGGGGTGCTGCAACAGCCGCGCGCAGCCCTCGCGCCCGGCGGCCAGCACCAGCAGCGGCGCCAGGCTCTTACATTTAATATACACGTCGGCGGTGCGGCGCACGGTCTCATGGTTGGCGACCCCGCCCAGGCCGACGAACAGTTCGGCGGCGTGGCGGGCCTCGGCGTCGGTCGCGCCGTCGCCGGCCAGGAGCACACCCCGGCGGGTGGGCGCCAGTTCGCGCACCACCATGGCTTTGCCGCCCGCCTGCCAGAGCGGGTTGGTGCGGTCGAACCCGGCATAGCCGCCGTGCTCGTCAAAATGCAACTCATTCGCGCGGACCTTGCAGCGGCAGAGGCCCAGCGTGTCGGCCAGCGGCTCCAGCGCCTGCCGGAAGCCGCCCGATACGACTACGATGTCCAGCCCCACCACGCGCAAGGCCGCCACGACCTGGGCCGCGTCCTCGGCCAGCGTGGCGCTATAGAGTTCGCCCAGGCGCGCCAGGTCGGCCTGCGTGGGCTGGATGCGCTCCAGGCGCGACTCGAACACCGCTTCCATCGGCAGTTCCCCGGCCATGGCCTGCTGGGTCAGGGCGGCTACTTCCTCGCGGCAGCCGCGCATGGCCGCCAGTTCGTCCACGCCCTCGATCTGCGTCAGGGTGCTGTCGCAGTCGAGTACCACCGTCTGGAAGCCGAGCCAGCCGTTGAGCAGCCTGGGCGCCGGGGCGGGCCAGAGGCCGCGGGTCAGCACTTCGGGGTTGCAGATGTTCTGCGGGGTGCGCCCGGCCAGGACGGCCAGCACTTCTTCGGCCACTTCGACGGCGCTGGCGCGCATCGACTCGTGCGTGGTGCCGCCCAGGTGCGGGGTGAGGATGACGTTGTGCAGGTCGAGCAGGGCGGGGTTGTCAAACGGCTCTTTGGCGAACACGTCGAGCGCGGCCCCGCCCAGGTGCCCGGCACGGCAGGCCGCGACCAGGGCCGCCTCGTCCACCACCTTGCCGCGCGCCACGTTGATCAGGAAGGCGCCGGGCTTCATCAGCGCCAGTTCGCGCTCGCCGATCATGTTGCGCGTGATGGCGGTCAGCGGCACATGCAGGGTGACGATGTCGGCGCGGGCCAGCAGGTCGTCCAGTGTGGTGAACGTGACGCCCTCGGCTTCCTGGGCGCGAAAGGGGTCGTAAGCCAGCACCTCCATATCGAAGGCGCCCAGGCGGCGCGCCACCTGCGTGCCGACCTTGCCCAGCCCGATGATGCCCACCGTCTTGCCGCTGATCTCGGTGCCCATGAACTTGTTCTTGCCCCACACCCCCTGCCGCAACAGATGGTCGGCCTGCGGGATGTTGCGGGCCAGCGCGAAGATCATGCCGATGGTGTGCTCGGCGGCGGCGCGCACGTTGCCGTTGGGCGCGTTCACCACGGCGATGCCGCGCTCGGTGGCGGCGGGGATGTCGATGTTGTCCACGCCGATGCCCGCCCGCCCGATCACCCGCAGCGCGGTCCCGGCGTCGAGCAGCGCGCGGTCCACCGGCGTGCCGCTGCGCGTGATGATGGCTTCGTAGTCGCCCGCGCGGCGCAACAGTTCTTCGCGCGGCAGGTTCAGGCGCACATCCACGGTGGCCTGCTGCCGCAGCAGAATCAGGCCGGCGTCATCTAACGGTTCGGTCACCAGAATTCGCATGGTCTCGTATCTCCTATGTCGCTCATCGCCGGCACCCGGACCGGCCTACCCGGCAAACAAAAACCCCCCACTCGCTTGGAGTGCGGGGCCAGGATCGGTATGCGGTTATCCACGCAGCCGCTTACGGCTGGATAGCGCATCCTCCTAGTTGTGTGTCAGGGCCGACGGATGCCTTCCGTCCCCCCGGCGCGGCACTCTCGCGCAAGCCAGAACCGCCCTTGTGGCTGCCACCGGCACTGTACCGGCAACCACAAGGGCCCATACTCGCGCTATTCGACTGCGACCAGAGGGACAATGGAATCATGGCCGAGCTCCATAGAAAAATACAGGCAGCGCTTCGCACAACGGCGGCAGCGCTGCCACTTGTCCGCATTATATATGCAATTGCCGTGCCCGTCAAGGTCCGCGGGCGGGACATTTGTCCAAAACCAGGCTTACGATTTTGTCGGAATATTCGATTATCGCGGCTACCTAGTCCATCATATGAGCAGTGTCATTCTGAGCGGAGCAAAAATCTCCGTCTCGTAGCCCAAACGACGAGACT
>CBJNAR010000486.1:0-4084 GCA_966434075.1 uncultured bacterium | reverse complement strand
GGCACGGGGCCGCCCGGACTGGGCACCAGGATGATATGGATGTCCGTGCCCACCACCCTATCGCCCATTTTCGCTGCCGGTTGGGGCATCGCGGGTTCTCCTCTCCACGACCACCGGGTGCGGAACCACCCTCTAGCCGGTTAATGAGCCAGGCGGCGCGCAAGGTTACGCGCCGCACAGCCCTGCGCTTAGTTCAGTTTGACGATGCCGCCCTTGATGTTCACCACGGCGTTGCCGTTTACGTCGATCACCGGGCCGCCGATAGACACCTTCGCGCTCGAATTGACATCCACGCCTTGGGTGCCGTTGATCGTCACCTTGGCCGGGTTGCTGGCGATATCGACGCCCTGCTTGCCGTTGATCGTCACCTTGCCCGGATCGCCCTCGATGTCCACGCCTTGCTGGCCCTTGATCGTCACCTTGCCCAGGGTCGAGGTGATCTGAATGTCCTGGTCGGCGACGATCTCGATCTTGTTGAGCTTGGTGTTGATCTGGATCTTGTTCTTCAGGGTCTTGTCGATCAGGGTGATGCCGCCGGGATCGGGCGTGTCGTCGAAGATCATCTCGTGGCCGACGCGGGTGCGGATCACCCGGCGGATGGTCTGGCCGCCGGTGACGAGTTGGCCGGTGGGCTTGGGCAGGGCGTCGGCCCCGTTCCAGACGGCGCCCAGCACATAGCCGTTGTTGGGGTCGCCGTTCTGGAAGGCGACGACTACCTCGTCGTTGGCCTCCGGGAAGAAGGCGATACCGCGCACGCCGCCGGTCATCGGCGTCGCCATGCGGCACCAGTAGCTCTCGACGTTGTCGCCCAGCGCGGGGAACTTCACCTTGACCCGACCCATATTCTCCGGGTCCTTATTGTTGGTCACGATGCCGACCATGAGGCCGCGCTCGGTGGGCTTGTCGCCGTTGGCGCCGGGGCCGTGGCCGTTGCCGTTACTCAGCAGGTCGGTGATGGACATGGTGCCGTCGCCGCCGCTGATCCAGAACTGGACGCTGTAACCGGCCTTGGCGCTGTAGCGGTGCAGCGCCCGCGTGACCAGGTATTTGCCGCCGAAACGGTCGCCCACGCCGGAGATGTTGACGAAGGTGCCCGCCTGCAAGGCGGGCTGGCCCACACACGAGCCCTCAGCCTGGACAAACCCGGCAGACAGGTCGTCGAGCCGCGCCTTGGCGAGTTTGTCGGCCTCGGACTGAGTGAACACGGGCAGGTCCACCACCATGCTCGTGCCCTGCCGGCCATGCGCCGCCTGGGCGGCCTGGCCCCCGGTCCGGCTCTCGCCGATCTGATGGGTCTGGGTGGCCGAACTGGCCTGGCCCACGATGGCTTGCTTCGTCTTCGGGTTCCAGCCGCGCACCGTCACCTTCGACACCTGGTCGATGGTGCTGAGCCGGGCGCGGAACTGCGCCAGGTCGATGCCCCACTCCAGCCGGGTTTCGCGGGGGGCGCGGGGCGGCGGCTCGAAATGGAGCTTGCGGTCCTCGACGTAGAGCCGGTAGCCGATGCGCCGGGCGCGCTCCATCAGGAACTCCCAATCGGTCTGGTTGGCCTGCATCAGATATGGGTAGACGACCGACGTGGCCGTCACCTGCGCGCTCAGGCCGGCAGCGCCCGCCAGTTGCCGCGCCAGGTCGCTGTCGGTCACCTGCTGGTAGGTCTTGGTCTCACGGACGCGGTGCATCTTGTGCGAGCGATCGTAGCCGCGGATGACCAGGGTCGCGCGGTCCATGGCGTTCAGATCGGGTTCGATCCCGGTGATCTCGCCGACCATGAGCACCACCGGCGAACTCGGCGCCTGGTTGGCCTGCGGCGGGGGCGTGCTCGCCGTAATCTTCACCTCGCTGCCCAGCTTGAAGACGTTGTTCTTCAACATCTCCAGTTCGGGGTCCTTCAGGTGGAGCACGAACATGTCGGGCAGGTAGAGCGAGTCGTCCACCTCCACGCTGATGAGGTTGTCCGAATATTCGGGCTTAATGGTGCCCAGTTCCCGGCCATCCACCATGATATAGAACTGGGCGATGTGTACGGTCGCAGGCATGGCGCTTAACTCTCCAGCGGGACGATCAAGAGGCGCTGGCCCGGTTGCAGGCGACCAGGATCGTCCAGGTCGTTCCCGGCGGCCAGGTGGCGCCAGGCTGTGCTGGTGCCGTAAGCGGTGAAGGCGATCCAGTCAATGGTCTCGCCCTCCTTGACCACATGGACGGCGTAGCCCTCGCGGGCGCCCGACGTGGGGTTCTGCCCCGGATACTGGCCCTGCTCCTCGGCCTGCATGAACGAGATCGTCACCGTGGAGCGGACCGGCGTGCCGTCCGGGTCGAACAGGGTGAACTTCTGCTGCAACGAGGTGATGACGGCCTTGAAGGTCCACGTGCGGCCCCAGCGGAACTCCACATGCGGCGGCTCGCTCTTTTTGGTCTGCGGGTCCTTCTTCTGGTCGGCCACTTTCATCATCTTCCAGAGGCCGTCGGTGCGGCGGCGCACATCGCGGTTGCCGCGCTCCTCATAGGTGTCGAACAGCAACTCCATCTGCAAGGTCATCGGCTGGCCGCCGGTGTACTTGGGCGGCTGCATGGTTTTGCCGATAGCCCGGTTGGGGGTCCAGGTGTTCTGCTTGGCGAAGGTGTACTCTTTGGGGCGGAAAAGGCAGCGCACTTCCTCGCCCGTGAGCAGGTTCTTGATGACAGCTTCCTGGAGGCCGTTATTGGCAGGCATTGGCAGTCCCTCCTTGCGCCGGGCTAGGCCCAGTCACGTTCGCGTTCCACCTCCAAGCGGCGGCGGATAATCTCGTACACGGAATTGGCTAATTCGTCCAGGTCGCCCGCTGCGTCGCCCGCGGCTTCATGGTCCGCGCCGGATGTGGCGTCCTGGACCGCGGGCACGCCTTGCTCCTCGCCGGCCAGAGCCAGCGCGGGCACCCCGGCCCCGTAGTCGCTCTCGACGGCGGCGGCTACGACATCGGCCCAGGCGGCGGCCTCGCTATCGTACTCGGCGCTCCCGGTATCGCCGATCCATCCCGGCGCCGGCGGGACGAAGCCCGGTCCCTGGCCGCCCGCCCAACTCGGCGGGGCCGGCGCCCCGGCGACAGGTCGCTCCCACACCCGGCGCGCCGGGGTGGCAGTCGGCGGCGCACTCTCCAAGCCGATGGTTTCCGCGACCCAGGCCAGGTCTTGCGGCAGCACGCCGCTCGCCCCGGCGGCGGGGACGACAAAGCCGCCATAGGGCACGGCCAGCGGCATCGTCTCCGACCCGGCGGCGGGCGCGCCGTACATCCGGTCGAGGGCGGCGATCCAGGCCTGCGCGGCATCGCCCACTTCGGCGTCCGCATCGCCCGCTGACTCGGCGTCAAAATATGGGACCGGCGCGGCAGGCGTGAGGGCGTGGGGGCCCAGAGCGACCCCGAAATCGGCCGGCAAGCGACCGGCCAGCAGCGCGGCTCCACCCGGTCCCGCAGCCGGTATCCAGGCCCCGGCGCCCGGCCCGTAGGCCGGCCACGGGGCGGCGCTTCCTGCGGATGGAGCGCTATAACCGCCCGGCTGCGCGGGCACAAACGGCGCGGCCCCCGCGCCGGTCGTCGCCGGGCTGCCGCCGCTCCAGGCCAGGGTCATGGGGGCTGCCGGCGCGCCGCCACCGGGCAGCGCGCGCTCGAAAGCTCCCACGATCCGGCGCCACAGTCCGCCCTGCCCGGCCGTGCTCAGGCCCGCTGTGGGGACCAGCGGAGTCTGGACCCGCGCCAGCACCTCGCCGAGGGAGTCGAGATCCATCCAGGGCGGCCCGACCGGCGCTTCAGCGAGCTCTCCGGCAGCCTGATCGAAGGCCGGCGCCGGAGTGCTTACCCAGGCGGGCGCTGCGGGAACGGCGGGCAGGTCGACCGGCACCGGCACAGCAACCTGATCGCCCGGCGCCGGGACGGCGGGCATAGCGACCGCGAGGCCGGAATCGGCAACTGGCGCCGCTGCCGGCGGGGGCGGCGCGGACACGGCTGCGGGGGCAGCGGGCGGCGGGCCGGGCGCGGCAACGGCCCGCTGCACAGAGAGGGGCGCGGGGGCCGGTTCATACTCCCCGGCGCTGTCTTCGTCCACAGCC
>CBJNAR010000485.1:0-4086 GCA_966434075.1 uncultured bacterium | reverse complement strand
GTCATGGGCTGGGCGCGCGCCCTGGGCGAGTTTGGCGCCACCATCCTCTTCGCCGGGAACTTCGCCGGGCGCACGCAGACGCTGCCCCTGGCGATCTACCTGGCCCTGGAAAGCGACCTGAACCGCACCGTCGTGCTGGCCGCCATCCTGGTACTGTTCAGCTTCACGCTGTTGCTCGCCTTCAAGCTGCTCGGCGGGCGCCGCCTCGACCCGCTGCCCGACTAACCGTCGCTGGCGGGCTGGCCGGTTTGAAACCGGCCCCTACAGCGCGGGATGGCAAGGTTCGCAGTAGGGGTGGGCCGGTTTCAAACCGGCCCCTACAGGGCAGGTGGGCGGGATCGGCGGTTAAAAATCGTCGGCGGGCCAGGCGATGGCGCCTGGCGCGGCGAAGATGGCGGCGATCCGCGCGCCATCCCAGCCGGGCGCGAGCGGGAGGCCCATCAGGACGTGGTGGTAGTCCTCGTGGACCTGCTGGTAGATGCCCGCCAGCGCCGCGTCGATCGCCGGCTCCCTGGGGATATAGACTCGCCCCATACCGATCCCCCGTGCGCGGGCCTCGTCCACGACCGCCGCCAGGAGCGCCGGGATCGCCTCCGCCGCGTCCGCCCGCACGCCGATCTCCAGGACGACAAAGGTCTCTTCCGTGAAGTGCGCCAGCACGTAGCCGGCGACCGTCCCGGCCTCGCTCGCGGGGACCGTGACCCAGACGCGGGCATTGGGCGCGCAGAACTTCACCGGCGCGTAGCGTTCCCAGTAGGGCAGGTCGCGCACGGTGGTCAACGGGCGCCGGGCGTTGTACGCGGCGTAGACGGCGGCGAGCGGCGCCCAGCCGCCCGGCGCGTGCCGGGGATCGTAGCCCTGCGTGGTATACGCGCCCGCCGGCGTGGGTTGTTCCGCGGCGAGGAGGCCCTGCCGGTAGCGTGTGGCGTGGGTGCGCCAGCCGTAGCGCTCGTAATAGGGGTTGATGTCGGTGAAGAGCAGCGACCAGGCGCAGCCGTCCGCGCGCATCGCGGCAATCGTCTGCTCCAGCAGGCGCCCGGCGTGGCCCTGGCGGCGCACGTCGGGCCGGGTGGCGACGACGGTCAGCCCGCCGACGGGCTGCGGGGCGCCGTCGAGATCGCGCAACTCGCGCCGGTGGTAATGCATGGCCGACAGCAGTGTGCCGTCCGCGGCCACCGCCACACGGGTCTGGTCCCGCCGGGTGCCGGGGTTGTCCAGCACCGCATGCCGCAGGCGCTGCGGGTCTTCCTCGAAAGTCTCGGCCCAGAGGGCGAGCACGGCGGCCTCGTCGCCGGCGCGCAGCGGGCGGTAGATGGCTGCTGCCGAGGTGGGTTCATTACTCTGCATAGGTCAAGTATACCCGCACCGGGCGCGGACGGCATCCGGCCCCGGTTGGATGGTGGTTCCGTCTGCAGCCGGATGAAAAGGCGGACGGCACTTTTCCTGCTGTGAGGCGGGGCAGTTCACGCCGGGTGAACTCCGCCCCGCGCCCGCCGCCGATCCGCGGGGCGACCATGTGCCCGGCCTCGGAGGAGTGCCCCGTTCGTGAAGATGTCCCCGCTCGGGATGTACCGCTTCTATCACCGCCTGTACCGGCGCGGCATCCCCAAGCTGCCGTTCTGGCTCTACCGGCTGCACCGCATGATCTACGCCTGTGAGATCCACCCTGCCGCCGAGCTGGGTCCCGGCTGCCAGATGCCGCACTCGGTCGGCATCGTCATCGGGCCGGAGGTGCGCACGGGGCGGAACTGCTTTATCGCGCAGGGGGTGACGCTCGGCTACCGCTATCCGGGGCCGCGCACGCCCGTGCCCGGCGACGGCAACCCCACTCTGGGCGACGGCGTGGTGGTGGGCGCGGGGGCCAAGGTCTTCGGCCCCGTCACCATCGGCGACCGGGCCGTGATCGGCGCCAACAGCGTCGTCACGCACGCGGTGCCCGCCGGGTACCTGGCTGTGGGCGTGCCCGCGGAGATCCGCCCCCGTCGCCGGTAACGTCTACCGGATGGGCGGGGGCGCCCGGAGGCTCAAGCCTCCGGCTACCGCTACGAAGGCCGCCTGCGCGGCCTATCGGCTCAGCCCGCCTGCGCGGGCTTCGTAAAGCTAGCCCGCCCGTTCACGGGCCGGGCGGGGCCGCCGCCCGGCGGGTTGCTGGCAGGGCCTGGGGCTTGCTGGTATAATGGACAGACCGGGGCCGCGCTCATGCACGCGGTCCGCGCGATGTCGCCGGCGTAACGAAAGGCATGTCTATGGACTCCGTTAGTGAACATGAAGATAAATTCCGCGCCATGGCCGAGCGGCGCATCCGCGAGGCGCTGGAGTCGGGTGAGCTAAAAGTCGAGGGCGGGCCGGATAAAAAACTCGATCTGGAAGAGAACCCATTTGTGCCCGAGGAGTGGCGGCTGGCCTTCCGCGTGCTCAAAAGCGGCAACTACCGCCCCGATTGGATCGACCTGGCGAACGACATTGAGAACGACCTGGCCGCCTGGCGCACCGCCGCGGATCGCCACTTTGCCTTCCTGCGCCGCCGGTTGGATGACCTGACCGCCGATGCGGGCGGGTTGCGCCGCATGCGCGAAGAGGTCGCCGCCCTGAAGCAGCGCCACATGCGCGCGACCGCGTACCATGCCCACATGCTCGACGAGATCAACCAGAAGATCCATCGCTATAACGCCACCGTGCCCGCCACCAGCCTGATGCGCCCGACGCTCGCGCGGGACGACGAGATGCGCCGGTTCGCCGACCGGCTGCCGGCCTACCTCAACTATTAGCGCACCGCGCCCGGTCTGCCGCCTACATGTGCCGGCCTGGATCCGCGGAGAGGGTACCCCAGTTATGCAAGAATCTGCTTCGCCGGCTGCTTCCACTCTCAGCGCCGCGCCCGCGCGCACCCCTGCCCTGGGGCCGGACAGCGTCACCCGCCAGGTGCTGCCCAACGGGCTGGTGGTGCTGGTCTACCCCAACCCGGCCATCCCGACCGTGAGCGCGCGGCTCAGCATGCGCGCGGGCGCCCTGTTCGACCCGCCGGGCAAGAGCGGCGTCGCCGGCCTGACCGCGGGCGCGATGCGCCGGGGCACGCGCCGCCACACCTTCAGCGACCTCAACGAGCGCACGGACGAGCGCGGTATGTCGCTCGGCCTTGACGCGGGCTTCCATCTGCTGGAGATCGGCGGGCGCAGCTTGCGCGAAGATGCGCCGTTCCTGATGGAGACCCTGGCCGAGGTGCTGCGCGAGCCGTCGTTCCCGTCGGACGAATTCGAGCGCCTGCGCAGCCAGTTGATCACCGGCCTGATGGAGCAGGAGGACGACACCCGCTCGGTGGCCGACCGCGATTTCCGCCGCGCCGCCTATCCCGACGGGCATCCCTATGGCCGCGAGGCCGGCGGCACCCTGGAGTCCGTGCCCACCATCACCCGCCAGGATCTCGAAGACCACTATCGCACCTACGTGCGCCCCGACACGGGCATCCTGGTCATCGTCGGCGACATTTCGCCGGAGGCCGGGCTGGACCTGGCCCGGCAAGCCCTGGGCGACTGGCAGGTGGACGGCGTGGCGCCCGCGCTGGTCATCCCCGGCGCGCCGCCCCCGGCTGAAACCCGCGAA
Organism: uncultured bacterium; assembly: GCA_966434075.1. Lineage (GTDB taxonomy): Bacteria > Chloroflexota > Chloroflexia > QHBQ01 > JAICKM01 > JAICKM01. Next base: position 486 of record CBJNAR010000485.1, on the reverse strand, counting down.
GTGCAGCATTTCCTGGCCGGCAAAACGCAGAACGACCTGGTGTTAGGCTTCCCGGCGCTACGGCGCGCCGATCCCGACTACTACGCGCTGGAGATGATGAACCTGATCCTGGGGCGGCTGGGCCTCTATGGTCGCCTGGGCAAGAGCGTGCGCGAGGACCAGGGCCTGGCCTACTACGCCTACAGCAGCCTGGAGGCCACTCTGGGCGCCGGGCCGTGGGCCGTGCGCGCGGGCGTCAACCCGGCCAACGTCCGCCGGGCCGTCGCCAGCATCCTGGCCGAGATCCGGCGCATGCAGGACGAACCGGTGCGCTCGCAGGAACTCGACGCGGCCCGGCGCTTCCTCACCGGCACGCTGCCGCTGCGGCTCGAAACCAACAACGGCCTGGTGCGCCAGATTCTCGAATTCGAGCTCTATGGCCTCGGCTGGGATTATATCCAGCGGTACCCGGAGATCGTCAACAGCCTGACCGTCGAGGATGTGCAG
>CBJNAR010000484.1:0-4089 GCA_966434075.1 uncultured bacterium | reverse complement strand
ATCTCGTAAGGCCAGGGCATACGCCAGGACGGCGGCCAGCCTGCGATCAACCCCCCGCTAAAGACGAGGGCTAGACAGGCAGCGAAGACCCCTCGCCGCCAGAGGCGCGCATTCGGAACCACCAGAAACCTGCAGAGGCCGAGGGCGATCACAAATGCCAATCCAAGAAACACAAATTCTGAGGAACGATTGGCTGCCTCCCAGCCGGCACTGGTTAGCCGGAAGAGCAGGGTCACCGGGTAGATAAGCGCGGTGACGACGAACGCCATAGTGATACTGCTCATCTTCCGGCGCGCCCGCCAGACCTCCCAGGTGCCGAATGGTAAAGCCAGCATCAGGAGTCCGACAGCGCCGAATCCGCTCACACGCTCCCAGAGCGGCGACACCTGCCCGGTCGTTGAGACGAAGAGTTGGCGTCCCGCTGCTCCCCCCGCCTGCGCGCCCGCCGTCGTGCGGTGTAGAATACTCGTCATCTCGGTAAACGCGCCCCAGATATGTGGTCCCAGGTAACCCACCGTCGCCCCGCCCATCAGGATCAGCCAGGCTAGCGTGACGACAAAAGTCAACGGTGCCAGCCAGGCCGGCCCCCCCGCATCCCGACCTCCCGGTCCTTTGTAGTAGTACGCGTAATAGTCGGCCAGTAGCCAGAGCACGAGAAACCCGACCAGGGCATAGGTCGTGATATGGTGCGACATGACCAGAGCACCCAATGTCAGCACCAGCAGGGCAATAGGGCCGGCGCGGCCCTTCATCCCGATGTGCTGGCTACTGACGGCGACGTACAGGACGACCATGAGGAAACTCAACGCGAGCGACTCGTAGGAGAATACGACATCAAAAAAGACAAAGTTGGGATTGCACATATAAATCAGACAGGCAATCCCAGCCACACGGGTTGATGCGCTCAACTGCCGGTAGATGAAGAAGAGAGCTAGGACAAGGACGAGACGCGCAGCTCCGACCACGAGTAGACCCGACACAAAATACGAGAGGCCGGTGACGGTGGTGAGCGCGGCGGTCGCCAGTTCCAGCGCGGGGTAGAGCGGGCTTTCCGGCAACAGCGGATTATCCATCACCACATGCCCGGTGGTGACGATATCGTCGAGGGTGCGATAGTGCATAAACTCGTCGTGCAGGGTAAATCCGAGCGGGCTATAGAGGACTTTGACCAGGTATAGAGCGAGACCCACTAGCGCCACCAGTCGCGCCGCCTCGGCGGTCGTTAGCGTGCCGGCCAGCCGGAGCCCGGCCGGCACGATCAGGACCAGCAGCGCGAGCCAGAACAGCGGCTGTGCCCACGCCAGATCGGAACGGGCAGCGGTATCAGCGATCGCCACGCCCACCAGGCCCAGAGGCAATAGGGCGGCGCTGACCAGTTCGATCCAGACTGGCCGCGCCTGGGCGTCCGGTTCGGCTGTCTTCTCGGCTGAATCGCGAGCAAGCGGAAACCCCGACGGCGGTTGCCCCGGTTTATGCAGTATAATGACCCATGGGGTGGCGCCGACGCCTTCGAGCCAGACTGGCCCCACCTGAGAGGCCGGTTCCGCTGGCTTCTCGGCTGAATCGTGGGCAAGCGGAAACCCCGACGGCGGTTGCCCCGGTTTATGCAGTATAATGACCCGGCCCTCATGCGATTGGTCCGGGTCGTCCCTCGGTAGCCGTATTCTCACGCGTGCTCTCCGGCAGCCATATCGGGGCGGGCGCCTGGATCCGGAAGAACCCCCTCCACTAACTGCCGATAAATATGTTCAATCCGCGGCACGACGGCGCTGGCACGGAACTCGGCCACGCGCCGTTGCGCGGCCACACCCATGCGCCGCCGCTGCTCGCTGTCGCCCAGCAGTTGTTGCAGAGCGTCCCGCAAGGCGGCGGGGTCGCCGGGCGGCACCAGGATCCCCGTCTCCCCATCGCACACAATCCCGGCGATACCACCGATCCGCGACGCGATGACCGGACGTCCCGCGGCCATGGCCTCAATGAGGACCATACCGAACGTCTCCGGCCCGATCGACGGCAGCACGCCGAAGAGGCTGCCGCGCCATGCTTCCATCACGGCTGCTCGTGTCCAATCGTGCAAGACCAGTACCCCCGGTGGGTAGCGGGCCGGGGTATCCGGACAGATGCGCCCGATGAGGACCAACGGCGGTGCTCCGGATAGTTGCGCGTAGGCGTCCAACAATACATACAGCCCCTTGAAGCGCCGCAAATCACCGACGTAGAGAATGTACCCGTCGGATGGTAGATCGGCCACGGTAGCGGTCGCCGGTGGGCCCGGCCCGCCAAAATCGTCGGGCAGGAAGTTGGGCACCACATGAAAGGGCGCGCCGCGAGCCGCGAGCCGATTCCCCGCCGCCGCGGCTGCACTCACCGGCAAGTACATATCCACCGCGGCGCGCTCGAAGCTACTCATCGCCCAGTTCGCCAGCGCCGTGGAGCCGCCCTTGACCGCCCCGTAATGATGGCCGGCACAGGCCAAGCACTTGACGAGCCCTGGGCCGCTACAGTGTGCTCCGCGGCGTAGCAGATCCTGCTTCGCGCAGACTAGATTGTAATCATGGAGGCTCAGAACAAGCTTCGCGCCGCTCCATGCCTTCAGAGGGATGAAAGATCGGACCAACCAGTTATGCGCATGAACGACGTCCGGGCTTTCCTGAGCAACGATACTCCGCAGGGCGAGCGTGAGCTCAGGGTCGGGAAACGGGGGCGCATGCGGGCGTCCACTGTCCTTGAATAACCACGGCGCTCGTTGGGCCGTGCCCCGCATTCGATACACGCGCACCTTGCCGTCGAGGTCAAACGCCGGCTGCCCGGCCCCGCGGGTCGTAGCAACTGCGACCTCGTGCCCACGCGCTGCCAGTTCCCCGGCCAACGTGCGGACATAGTGTTCCTCGCCGCCAAAGGTGGGTAAATAGAATTGCGTGAGCATCAAGATGCGCATTTCGCCTCTGCTACTACCCGCTGATAGAGGGTGAGCAATGCATTCGCACAGCCATCCCAGGTTGGCAGTTCCACTGTTGGTGGGCACCAGGGCCGGCGCAACTGCTCCAGAACCGCAGCAGCTACGGCCGGGGCCGGGCTCGCCAGCGGTACGCTCGGAACCCCCCAGCGGGTGGCGATCTCGTGCAAGCCCGACGTATCGGTTACCAGTACCGGGCGCCCGAGCGCGAGCGCCTCCATGACCGCCACCGGGTGTGCTTCGTAATCGCTCAGCAGGGTTACCAGCGCCGCCTGCGACAGCAACCGGGCCATGCCTTGCCGATCCACGGGCGGGATGGGCCCGATCACCACCCGGTCGGCAATGCCAAGCTCCTCAGAGAGCCGCCGCAACGCGGATTCATAAGGGCCGGTCCCCGCAATTCGCAGCCGAGCATTCGGCTGTTCGGCCAGGATAAAGGGCAGCGCCCGGATGATTCGTTGATGTCCCTTATATTGTTCCAATCGTCCGACAGAAACCAGCAGCGGACCGGGCTCCCCCGGTTCGCTCGGCTCCTCGACGCGAGGCAACTGGCTCCCATTTGGTATTATAACGAATTTCGCGGCAGGTAATTGCAGGTGGCGGTGAAAGAAATCGGCCTCGAACTGCGACACACCAACCAGCCGCGACGCGGGAGCGAGCAGGGGGCGAAGTATCTTGCGCTGGATGCCCCGCACCGCGTTGCGGGCGCGCGAGGAATGGCCACCGCTGTGAAACGTGAGCAGAAACGGGATGTTGGCGCGCCGGGCGGCCAGCAGCGCCAGCGGAGTCACGAGGGTATGATAGCACTGGACGTGCACGACATCCCATGATCCGGAGCGAATCTGCGAGTAGATACCGGGGGCAAAATAGTAGTCGCGCTCGGCCGGCCAGGCCCGCACTCGTCGGATCTGCACCCCGTCAACTTCCTCCTGCGCCGGCAGCCGGTCAGTCGGGTCTGAGGTCAGCACCGTCACGTCCACGCCGGAAGCCGCCAGGCGGCGGCTGACCTCGTAAACGTGCGTTTCCACCCCGCCCATATAGGGGAAGTAGCGGGCCGTGACCTGCAGCACCCGCAGAGGCCGATCCCGCGTGGGCGGGTGCACGTTTGCGACCGGGCCTCGCACTGCCGTTAC
>CBJNAR010000483.1:0-4097 GCA_966434075.1 uncultured bacterium | reverse complement strand
AGCGTGGCCGATCCGTTTGTGCCGCAAAAGAGCGACAAATTCACCTTTGGTCTCTGGACCGTCGGCAACATGGGGCGTGACCCCTTCGGCGAGCCGGTGCGCCCGGCGCTGGACCCGGTCTACATCGTGCATAAGCTGGCCGAACTGGGCGCGTATGGCGTGAACTTCCACGACAACGACCTGGTGCCCTTCGGCGCCACGCCCGCCGAGCGCGACCGCATCGTGCGCGACTTCAAGCAGGCGCTCCAGGAAACCGGCCTGGTCGTGCCGATGGCGACGACGAACCTTTTCAACCACCCGATCTTCCGCGACGGGGCCTTCACCTCGTCCGACGCGGCGGTGCGCGCCTTCGCCCTGCAGAAGACGATGCGCGCTATCGACCTGGGGGCCGAATTAGGGGCGAAACTATACGTGTTCTGGGGCGGGCGCGAGGGGTCGGAGACGGACGCCTACCGCAACCCGCAGGACGCGATCAAGTACTTCCGCGATGCGATCAACTACCTGTGCGACTATGCCCAGGCGCAGGGCTACGGGATGCGCTTTGCGCTGGAACCGAAGCCGAACGAGCCGCGCGGCGACCTCTACTTCCCGACCGTGGGCCACATGCTCCACTTCATCGCCACGCTGGACCACCCCGACATGGTGGGCGTGAATCCCGAGTTCGCCCACGAGACGATGGCCGGGCTGAACTTCGTGCACGCGGTGGCCGAGGCGCTGGAGGCCGGGAAGCTGTTCCACGTCGACCTCAACGACCAGGTGATGGGGCGCTATGACCAGGACTTCCGCTTCGCGTCCGAGAACCCCAAGCGGGCGTTCTTCCTGGTGAAGCTGCTGGAGGAGAGCGGCTACGACGGGTCGCGCCACTTCGACGCCCACGCCTACCGCACGGAGGACGAAGCCGGCGTCTGGGCGTTTGCCCGCGGCTGCATGCGCTCCTACCTGATCCTCAAGGACAAGGTGCAGCGGTTCCAGGCCGATCAGGAGATCCAGGGCCTGCTCAACGACCTGCGCGCCGCCGACAGCCAGTACACCGGCCCGGCGGCGGGCGGCGGCTACAGCCGCGAGGCGGCGGAGGCGCTCCAGAACCAGCAGTTCGACGTGGCCGGGCTAGCCGCGCGGGGCCGGCGCTACGAAGAGCTGGATCAACTGGTGATGGAACTGCTGCTCGGCGTGCGCTAGCAGCAACACGCGCCCGTCAGCGGGGCCGAATCAGGCTGCCGCTGGCGGGCGCGGTAAAACCGGTCAGGCGCCGGGCGCCGTCACGGTGAACCCTGCCGTCGCGGGTTCGGGGGCGCCCAGGGCCACGCCCCGCGCGCCCGGCGAACACCCGCCCACGGTTAGCCGCCACGGGCCGGGCACCGCCTGGGCCACGCCCTCGGCATCGACCACCGTCAGGCGGGCGGCGGGCACCGTGAAGGCCACCGTTTGCCGCGCCCCGGCAGCCAGGGCCACGCGCTCGAAGGCGACCAGGCTATGCTGCGGCGCCCCCCGGCCGTCGGGCGCGCTCGCGTAGACCTGCACGACCTCCTCGCCGTCGCGCGGCCCCACGTTGGCGACCTCCACTGTGCCGGCCAGATCGGCCCCGGCGGGGAGCGAGTCTTGCGCCAGGCGCAAGTTACTGTACGCGAACTGGGTGTAGCTGAGGCCGAAGCCGAAGGGGTAGAGTGGCTCGGCGGTCGCGTAGCGGTAGGTGCGCCCCCGCATGCTGTAGTCGTCGAACGGCGGCAGGTCGGCCAGCGAGCGCGGGAACGTCAGCGGCAGCTTGCCCGACGGCGTCACCTGCCCGAACAGCACATCGGCGACGGCCGTTCCGCCGGCTTCGCCCGGATACCAGACGAAGACCACCGCCTCGACCAGATCCTCCAGATCGCCCAGCGCGATGGGCCCGCCGCCGGTCAGCACCAGCACCACGCGCGCCCCCGCCTGGGCCAGTTTGCGCACGAACTCGGCCTGCACCGGCGGCAACTCAATGCGGGCGCGGTCGCCCTCCTCGGTCGAGGCGATGGCGTCGCCTTCCTCGCCTTCGAGCATCGGCGTCACGCCCATGCAGGCGATGACCACGTCGGGCTGCGAGCGCGGGCTCAATAGCCATTCCTGCGTCGCCGTGTTGGGGTGCAGGAGTTGGCAGCCCATGCGGTACTCCAGGCCGACGCCCTCCGGCAACCGGCTCACGATGCCTTCGAGCAGCGAGGTCAGCGTGCCGTTCAGCCCGTGGTAGCTGCCCAGCAGCACGCTGAGGTCCGCCGCCGTGGGGCCGACCACGCGGATCGTCTTCACGTCGGGGCGGATCGGCAGGATGTTGTTGCGGTTCTTGAGCAGCACCACCGATTTGGCCGCGGCCTCGTAGGCCAGCGCCCGGTGCGCGTCGCTGCCGACCTCGCTGAGCGGCGTGGCGGCATAGGGCACCTGCTCCGGCGGGTCGAACATGCCCAGCTTGAAGCGCGTGGTCAGCACGCGGGTCAGCGCGCGGTCGAGGTCGGCCTCCGTCAGCAGGCCCTGGGCCAGGGCCTCGTCCAGGTGGCGGTAGGTCTTGCCGCACTCCAGGTCGCAGCCGCGCGTAACCGCCAGCGCGGCGGCCGCGGCTTCGGTGGCGGCGGTGTGATGGCCGCTGAAGATGTCTGTGACCGCGCCGCAGTCGGAGACGACGTGGCCCGCGAAGCCCCACGCCTCGCGCAGCACCTCGCCGAGCAGGTAGGGATGCGCGCAGCAGGGTTCGCCGTTGACGCGGTTGTAGGCGCCCATGACCGCCTCCACCCCCGCCTCGACCTGGGCGTGGAAGGCGGGCAGGTAGGTATCATGGAGATCGTGCCGGCTCACGATGGCATCGAAGCCGTGCCGCAGCTTCTCCGGCCCGCTGTGGACGGCGTAGTGCTTGGCGCAGGCGGCGGTCTTGAGGTAGCGCGGGTCGTCGCCCTGCATGCCGCGCACGAAGGCCGCGCCCAACTCGCCGGTCAGGTACGGGTCTTCGCCCCACGTCTCCTGGCCGCGCCCCCAGCGCGGGTCGCGGTAGATGTTGACGTTGGGCGACCAGAACGTCAGCCCCTGGTAGAGCTGCGTGTAGCCGTGCCGCCGCAGAGCCTCGTGGTATTTGGCGCGGGCCTCGTCGGCAATGGCCGATGCGGTGCGCCGGATCAGCGCCGGGTCCCAGGTGGCGGCCATGCCAATGATCTGCGGGAAGACGGTCGCCCGGCCGTTGCGCGCCACGCCGTGCAGCGCCTCGTTCCAGTAGTTGTAGGCCGGGATGTCCAGCCGCGGGATCGCCGCGGCCTCGTTCTGCAACTGGCCGATCTTCTCCTCCACGGTCATGTGCGCGATCAAGTCGTGCACTCGCTCCGCTGTCGGGCGCGTGCTGTCCAGATATGGTGCCGTGTCTGCTGCCACAACCATTCCCCTCCCTTGTGTCTCCATTGTCCGCACGAACCAAGCGGGAATCTGCACACTCTATGCCGCGCTGTGCCGCGGGCCGGTTTGCAACCGGCCCCTACAGGGCGGACAGGCGCGGGCCGGTTGCAACCCGGCCCCTACAGCGCCGAAAGCTGTCAGGGCGCGTTACCGGCGCCGGGCCGCTAACATTCTCAGCGATTTCTAATTTTTCTCCGGCCTTTCTCTAACCCGGCGGCACTACAATGATGGTGTAACGTTGCATAGTATAGCTGCTCAGCGCCTATTGGGCCAGCATGTGCTAAAGAAGGAGACGAAATGTGACTACCGGCGAGTCGATGGCGACGGGGATTAACGACGGCGAACGGCTGGTGCGCGTGCTGGTGGTGGACGACGAGCCGCTGATCGTGCAGATGCTCAGTATCGCCCTCAGCTACGAAAAATTTGAGGTCAGCGTGGCCCGCACCGGCATCGAGGCCATCCAGCAGGCGGCGCGTACCAAGCCCGACCTGATCATCCTCGACATCATGCTGCCGCATATGGACGGCATCGAGGTCTGCCGGCGCCTGCGGGCCACCGGCGATGTGGGCATCCTCATGCTCACGGCGCGCGGCGAGGACCAGGACCAGGTGGCCGGGCTGGACAGCGGCGCCGACGATTACCTGGTCAAGCCGTTCACGCTGCCGGTGTTGCTGGCCCGGATGCGGGCCATCTTG
>CBJNAR010000482.1:0-4101 GCA_966434075.1 uncultured bacterium | reverse complement strand
TTGCTGCCCCGCGCTATTGCAGGCGCGGGAAGAGCGGGTGTGCTTCGGCGACGGCGCTGCCGGGCGCGGTGCCGCCCCAGCGCACAGCCTCGGCATAGGGCGCGGCGAGCGCGCCCGGCTGCCCCAACTGGTCCGCGATGCCGGCGGCGGTCACGGGCAAGAACGGCGCGAGATGGATCGCCAGCAGGCGCAGCGACTCGGCCAGGTTGTAGAGCACGCTGTCGAGGCGGCCCGCCGCGCCGGCATGGCCGCCCTTGGCCGTTTTCGCCAGCGTCCAGGGCTGGTTCTGGTCGACGTACTGGTTGGCCCGCTTAACGAGTTCCCAGATGGCGTCCAGGGCTTCCTGCGGGTCGTAGTCCGCCAGGGCCGCCGCCACGCGGGCGGGGATGCCCTCGGCCACGGCGCGCAGCTCCGTGTCCAGCGCGTCGGGGTCGCCGGGCGCGGGCACGGTGCCGCCGCGGTAGCGGTGGATCATGCTGACCGCCCGGTTGAGCAGATTGCCCAGGTCGTTCGCCAGGTCGCTGTTGTAGCGCGCCTCGAACTTCTCATAGGTAAAGTCGGCGTCGGCGGTGGCGGGCACCTCGCGCAGCAGGAAGTAGCGCACGGCCTCCGCGCCGTACTTCTCCACCAGGTCGTACACGTCGACCACGTTGCCGAGCGACTTGCTCATCTTCTGCCCGGCCACGCTGATGTAGCCGTGGACGAAGACGGTGCTGGGCGGGCGGACCCCCGCCGACAGCAGCATCGCCGGCCAGTAGACGGCGTGGAAGCGGATCACGCCCTTGCCGATGGTGTTGACCCGCTGCGGGCTCTCGGCCCAGTAGCGCCGGTAGAGCGGGCCGTCGTGGGCGTAGTCGAGCGCGGTGATGTAGTTGGTCAGCGCGTCGAACCAGACGTACATCACCTGGCCGGGGTCGCCTGGCACGGGCACGCCCCAGTTGCGGGCGCGCGCCACCGAGCGGGAGATGCTGAAGTCTTCCAGCCCCATGCGGATGAAGCTGAGCACCTCGTTGCGCCGGCTTTCGGGGATGATCCGCAACTCGCCCGACTCGATCAGTTGCAGCAACTGCGGCCCGTAGTTCGACAGGCGGAAGAAGTAGTTCTCCTCCTCCACCACGTCGGGCCGGGTCAGGTGTTCGGGGCACAGCCCTTCCGGCGTCAACTCGGCGGGCGTGTAGAACTGCTCGCAGCCCACACAGTAGAGGCCACGATAGGTCTTCTGATAGATGTCGCCGTTAGCGGCGCAGGCTTCCCAGAGCTTTTGCGCGCCCGCGGCGTGGCGCGGGTCGGCGCTGGTGCGGATGAACTGGTCGAACGACAGGTTGAGCAGCGGGCGCAGGCCCTCGAACGCCGTGGCGTTGCGGTCCACCAGTTCGCGCGTGGAGATGCCCTCGGCCTCGGCGGCCTGCACGTTTTTCAGGCTGTTCTCGTCGCTGCCGGTCAGAAAGTAGACATCCTCGCCGCGCTGCCGGTGGTAGCGGGCAAAGGTGTCGGTCTGGATGATCTCCAGGGCGAAGCCGATGTGCGGCCGGGCGTTGACGTAGGGGATGGCCGTGGTGATCAGGTACGGCGTGCGGCCATCGCCGGCGCCGGTCGCGTCCGCAGTTGGGGAATTGGTCATCGATTTATACCTCCTTCAGGGAATCAAAAAAGGCGCTCCACTCCCGCCAGGGACGAGGGCGCCTCTCGTGTTACCACCCTGAATTCGCGCGGACCTCGCGGGCCGCGCCTCAGTGGCTGGGCGGCGAATCGTCGCGGTCCAGCCGGGGCCGGGTAACGGTGGCCTGCCGGCGCGATCTACTGGGGCTCAGGGCGCCCGTTCGACCGGCGGCTCGGAGGTCATTTCGCCTGGGGGGTGGGCCGCCGCGTTTCAGCGGGGGCGGCTCTCTGTGGACCCGCCCGGCCCAGGGTACTTGTCCTCGTCGTTGCTTTTGGGTATGCGCGTCCCGGCCTAGCCGGGCGCTGATAGTGCTATTATACGGAACCCGCGCGGTGCCGTGCAACCTCCGCCGCGGGTAGCCCTGATCCGCCCTGTGGCGGATCAGGCGCGGCCCGGATCCTGATACAATAGGCGGAGGACCGGGCGCGGTAGCGGCGCCCGCAGCCGGGAGGACACCCGCCCATGGCTCGCTTGCTCGTGCTTTCATATATCCAGGCCGGCGCACTGCTCGACGCGCACGCCGCCGGGCAGGAGACCGCGACGATCTCGCCCGACCTGGGCCTCAGCACCGTGTCCGTGACGCTGGACGCGGCGGGCGCGCGCTTCCCGACCGGCGAGACGGTGACGTGGGCCGATCTGGCGCGCATCCGGGAGGCCACGCGCAAGTGCTTCCTGGTCGAAGGCGACCAGGTGACGGAGATCGCCGTGTTCTCCGAGACGACGGGCTGGCTGCGCAGCCTCATGCCGACGACGGGCGCGCCGACGATGCTGGTCTCCGGCATCTCGATGCACCGCTTCAAGGGCATCGACCCCTACGAGGATACGCTGCGCAAAGTCAAGACCATCGCCCCGCTGGTGGGCCGCGTGCTCGACACGGCCACGGGCCTCGGCTACACGGCGATTGAAGCGGCCAAAACCGCGACCGAGGTGGTGACCATCGAACTCGACCCGGCGGGCCTGGAGGTGGCGCGCTACAACCCCTGGTCGCAGGCGCTGTTCGAGAGCCCGCGCATCCGCCAGATCGTCGGCGACGCCTACGACGAGGTGGCCGCGCTGCCCGCGGGCTCGTTCAGCCGCATTATCCATGATCCCCCGGCGTTCAGCCTGGCGGGCGACCTCTACTCCGGCGCTTTCTATAGCGAGTTGTTCCGCGTGCTGGCGCGTGGCGGGCGCCTGTTCCACTACATCGGCGACCTGGAGAGCAAGTCGGGCCACCGGGTGACGGCGGGCGTGATCCGCCGCTTGCAGGAGGCGGGCTTCAAGGGCGTGCTGCGCCGGCCCGAAGCGTTCGGCGTGGTGGCGAGCAAGTGAGCCGGGCGCGCCCCGGCGGCATCCGGTCCTTGCCGGATGCCGCCGGGGTTTGCTTTGCGAGCGGGGATGGGCTAAGGCGTCTCGGGCAGGCTCCAGGCGTTGAGATAGGAACCGGACAGCCAGTAGACGGCGCCGCCCGATACCACCACGCCCGAATAGGTGCGCCCCGCGTTGGCGGGTTGCAGCGTCGCCAGGCGGATGCCGGTGCGCGTGTTGAAGACCTGCACGCCGTTCGGCCCCAGGTTGGCGAAGATCAGGTCGTTGGCGACGGCCATGTTGCCGAACAGGCGCCCCACCGAGAGCGGCGGGCGGCGCAGCATGCCGGTGGTGGGGTCGAGGGAGTAGAGGCGGCCGTTGTTGCCCGCCACGTACAGCGTGCCGCCGCCCACGGGATTAAAGGCGGGCATCATGCCCACCGAGACGCCGGTGGGCACCTGCCAGACCGGCCCGGCATCCAGGTGGTTCAGGTCATAGGCGTAGAAGGTGCCGTTCTTGTGGGTGGCGCCGACCAGCGTGCGGCCCCGGCTGTCGGGGAATATGATCGGCGTGGTGCCCCAGTCCTCGTCCACATCGGTGGTGCCCTGGCGATTGGCCTGGCGGATCGCCAGCGTGAGCGGGTCGAGGGCGACCAGGGCGCGGTTGTAGGGGCCGTTGTACCCGGCGAAGTCCTCGCCGGTGGCGGCAACCAGGGTGCGCCCGTCGGGGCTGAGCGCGGGCGAGTTCCAGATGCCGGCGCCTGCCTGGTCCGCGGGCACGAACGCCTGCGCCGCCAGCAGCGCGCCGGTTTGCAGGTCCACCGCGCGGATCTCGCCGCGCACCGACGGGTTGTCGCAGCGCGAGGAGGTGCCCAGGTAGGCGCGGCCGTTGGCGATCAGGGGCGACTCCCAGGCGAAGGCGCTCGGCCCCAGGTCCAGGGCATGGCGCCAGAGGATGGCGCCGGTGTCGGTGTTCAGCCCATAGTAGGCGGCATCGCCGCCCCCGGCCACCAGGATGCTGCCGGAGATGGCTGCGGGGGCCCCGATGCCCACGTCGTCGCAGTCGCTGTGCATGTAGTTCAGGTTCGCGCCCCAGAGGCGCGTGCCGGTGCGAGCGTCGAAGGCAAAATAGTTGGGGCCGCTGGGCGCGCTGCT
>CBJNAR010000481.1:0-4103 GCA_966434075.1 uncultured bacterium | reverse complement strand
CACCGCGGACGTAGGGTTGGTCGCCTCCGTGCCGTGGATTAGCCGCGTTTGCATGCCCGGCGGGCGGTTTTGCGGTGTGGTCATGGATCTGCTCCTGTGCTCAGGGGCCAGGCGGCGGCCCGCCCTCCGGCATCTCGCGGATGGTGCCCTGCCCGCGCAGGGGATCGGCCCCCGCGTCGCTCTCCGGGTCCGCGCCTTCGGCGGCGGTGGCCGCCTCCTCTGCGGTATCGCCGGGCGTCTCCGCGGCCCCGGCCACCTCGCTGGACGCGGCCTCCTCGATGGTGCTCTCCTCGGTCTGCGTGTTCTCCTCGCCGGGCATGGGCAGGATGGGTCCTAGATCATCGGCCATGGGTGTGTCTCCGATCTACTTGGCGGCATCTCGTCTCTGAAAAGCATGTCATATCCCGCGCGCCTTGTCAACTCTATAGCCTGACGACCGGGGTCAGTCATTCTGAGCGCAGCGAAGAATCTCGTCTCATTGGTCACGCGACGAGACTCTTCGCTGCGCTCAGAGTGACACCGGCTGCATCGTGGCCTAATTTACCAAATCCACACTGTGTGCTATTTATCTGATACCTGACACCTGACGGCTGACGGCTGACGGCTAAAAAACCCGCACCGCCGGGTGAGGGCGATGCGGGTCGGAATGCAGCTTATATGCCGCCGGGGCGGGCTTAGTAGGTTTCGAGGTAGCGCTCGATCTCCCACGGGGTGACACGCGTGCGGAAGTCGTCCCACTCCTGGCGCTTGGCTTCCAGGTAGCGCTCGAAGACGTGGTCGCCCAGCGTCTCGCGGATCAGGTCGTCCTTCTCCATCTCGTTGAGGGCCTCGTCCAGGCTGCCGGGCAGCACGCCGATGTTGCGGCGCTGGCGCTCGTGCTCGTCGAAGTGGTACAGGTTCTCGTCCACCGGCTCGGGCGCGTTCAGGCCCTGCTCGATGCCTTCCAGACCCGCGCGCAGCATGACGGCGAAGGCCAGGTACGGGTTGCAGGTCGGGTCCGGGCTGCGCAGTTCGACGCGGGCGGCCTGCGGCTTGGTCGGGTTGATGCGCGGCACGCGGATCAGCGCCGAGCGGTTCTGGCGCGCCCAGCCCATGTAGACCGGGGCCTCGTAGCCGGGCACCAGGCGCTTGTACGAGTTCACCAACGGGTTCAGGATCGCCGTCATGGCGCGGGCGTGGCGCAACTGCCCGGCGATGAAGTGCTTGGCGACAGGTGTCAGGTTGTAGGCATCGTCGGCGCTGCCGAAGAGGTTCTTGCCGTTGTCGATGTCGGCCAGCGACTGGTGCGTGTGCATGCCGCTGCCGGCGATGCCGAAGACCGGCTTGGGCATGAAGGTGGCGTACAGGCCGTGCTGGTCGGCGACGGCTTTCAGCGTGTACTTGAAGGTGACGGCGCTGTCCGCGGTGGTCAGGGCGGTGTCGTACTCGAAGTCGATCTCATGCTGGCCGGGACCGACCTCGTGATGCGAGGTCTCGACCTTGATGCCCATGGCTTCGAGCGCGTTGACCATATCCTTGCGCACCAGGTTGCCCTCGTCGCCGGTCAGGTCGAAGTAGCCGCCCATGTCATGGGTCGCGGTGGAGATGCGCCCGTTCTCAGGCTTGAAGAGATAGAACTCCAGTTCCGGGCCGGTCTGATAGCGATAGCCCAGGTTGGCGGCGTAGTCCATGGCGCGGGCCAGCACCAGGCGCGGGTCGCCGGGGAACAGTTCGCCGTTGGGCGTGTAGATCCAGCAGATGATGCGGGCCGTGGTCGTGCCGTGGGCCGGGCCGTGGCCGTTGAGCTTGCCGTTGCCGTTGGTGCTGGGGGCGCCGATGCCGTCGCGCTCCCAGGGCAGCACGGCGAAGGTGCGCAGGTCGGGAATCAGGAACATATCCGACTCGGCGATGCGCGCGAAGCCTTCGATGGAGGAACCGTCGAACCACTTGCCGTTGGTGGCCGAGTCTTCCAACTGATGGATCGGGATGGTCACGCTCTTGACGATGCCCATCAGGTCGGTGAACTGGAGGTTCACAAAGCGCACGCCTTGTTCGTCGGCGCGGCGCAGGGTTTCCTGGATGATGGCGGGAGATTGTTCGCCGTTGGCATACAGGGGCTTGCGGGTCGTTTGCTCGGTGGTCATTGATGCCTCCTAATCGGGGTGGAAAATCGACATGGTTAGCATAACATGTTTTGTTGTACGGCTGGAGAGCAGCCGTAACAAACATCCCCCGGCGCTTTTGTGCATTATGCCTAAGATTTCGCTCATCCGGAGCCGGGCGGCAGCACATAGTTTACCACCCGGTTAACCCAGACCCCCAGGCTCGCCGCGAACAGCACGGCCCAGAGCGCCAGGCCGAGCCAGCGCGCCGCCCCGCCCCGGCGCCAGATCGCGGCCAGACTCCAGCCGCTCAGTAGCGCCAGCGCGGGCATGATGTAGATCATGTGCTTTTGCAGCAGGTTGATCCACAGGTCGAGCACGCTGAACACGGCGAACGTGACCGCCGACGCGCCGAGCCAGAGCGCCAGGCCGCGCTCCGCCGGGTCGCGCTCGACCTGAGCGCCGGGCGCCGGACGGGCCGCGCGCCAGAAGGCGGGCACGACCAGCAGCACCGGCCAGGTGCGGAAATGGGCCTCGATCTGCGGCCCGAAGCCGCTCAGCAGCGGGGCACCCAGGTGGTCGGCGCCCTTGCCCACGCCGCCGATCTTGCGCAGCTTGTCCACGATCTGCGGCAGCACGTCGGTGAAGACATGCCCGGCGCTGAACTGGTAGAAGCTGAGGAAGGCCAGGGCCAGCCCGCCCCCGGCCCAGAGGACGACGCCGCGCAGTCGCGCCCGGTCCCATCGCGCCACGGCCAGGGCGAACAGCACCAGCGTGGGCGCCAGCAGGATGGCGTTGGCCGTGTGCGCCAGCAGGGTCAGGCCGAGCAGGATGGCGAGCGGGATCAGCACCTGGGGGCGCCCGATGCGGGGATAGCCCCAGGCCAGCGCGGCGATGGTCAGCACCAGCAGCCAGTTGGCGAAGATGCCGGGGTAGCCGCCGTCCGAGAACAGCAGGTTGCTGAGCGGGAAGGCGACGAACAGCGCCCCGGCCCAGAGCCCGGCCAGGCCGTCGCCCCAGGCGCGCTTGAGCGTGTAAAACAGGAAGAAGACGTTGCTCGCCTCCAGTGCGCTGCACACCAGGTTGATGGCCTGCAAGCGGGCGTTGGGATCGGGCACCAGCCAGTTCAGCGGGTCGAAGGCGATGTAGAACAGGGGCGAATAGGGGATGACGGCGGTGAGGCCGAGTTGCCCGGCATAGGTCTGGCCCTTGTCGCTGTTCAGGAAGTTGGCGAGGAAATAGACCGGGTCGTCGCCCATCTCCATCAGCCGGTGCAGGCGCGCGTAGTGGTCGAGCGTGGTGAACATCGGGTCGAGCAGGCCGCTTGCCTTGAAGACGAAGCCGAGCACGAACAGCCCGGCCAGCACCTGCCACTCGACCGGGCGCACGGCGATGCCGCCGCGCCGGAACAGCCGGCCCAGCAGCGGGCGCAGCAGCAACGCCAGCCCGGTGGCCAGCGCCAGTGTCCCCAGCAAGCCCGGCGCGGCGAAGACGGCGGGCAGGCGGCCCACGAATAGCGCCGCTGCCCAGCCCAGGATCAGCAGGGCGGTGATCCCGCTGGCCGCCCGGCGCGGCATGCCGAACCAGACTGCCAGGGCATATAGCAGCACAACGGCCAGCGCGGTCCCGGCGAGCATGCCCAGCGGCGGCAGCACCAGCCGGTCGGCGCGCTCGACGGCGATGGCCTGTACCGGCACGCCCAGGCGGCGGGTGTCCGCCGGGTCGCGCTGGCCCTCGGGGATCTGCAACTCGCTCTCGAACAGCCAGACCTGGAGATCGCCGGGCCAGAGATCGGCGCGGGTGAAGGCTAACTCGTAGTCGTGCCAGCCGGGTTCGAGGGCCACGGTGCGGGTGAGGGTGGCGCCGACACGGATCGTGGCCTGCCGGGGCGGCCCGCCGAAGGTGTCGCCGTTGAGCCGCACGCGCACGCGCCCGTTGTAGCTGCCCACCAGCGGCGCCTGCAGCCGGGACACCGGCTGGGTCCAGCGGAAGCGCACGTCGCCCGCGCGCTCGACGCCGAAA
>CBJNAR010000480.1:0-4104 GCA_966434075.1 uncultured bacterium | reverse complement strand
CCTCGGCGGGGGTCTCTTTGGCGAACAGCGAATGGCCCAGGTCCAGCAGGATGCCGACGTTGTCTACGCCCATGTCTTCGATGGCGAGCAGCGTGCGGGCGGCGGAGCCGAAGAACATCTGGACACGCGGCTCCTTGGCCTTGTATTCGATGGCGAACTGCATGCTGGGCGCGCTCTCGGCGACGGCGCGCACGCCCGCGACGGAATCGTCCCAGAGGCGGCGATAATCGACCTGGAAGGGGTAGTCAAACCCGTCCTGGCCGGGCCAGAACTTCACGTACTTGGCATCCAGTTGATGCGCAATCTCGACGGCCTGCTTGCCCAGGTCGATGGCCTTCTGGCGCACGGCGGGATCGGGGTTGGTGAAGCTGCCCTGCTGGAACTCACGCATGTAGAGATGGGGGGTAATGGCGTACGCGCGCAGGCCCGTGCGTGCGAGCGTATCGCGTACCTGCGCGACGGTGACGCCGTCACCCGCGAACGGGTAGTTGATGTCGAGCACCTTGATATCCCCGACGGCGGCGGCGCGTTCGATTGCTTCAATCGTACTCACGGGAGGACCGTAGGCGTCGGTAGCGTAGCGGTCGACAAACTGCTGAAACATCCAAAGTCCGGCGCCGAACTCGTAATTCTGCATTGTCGTCTCCATTGAATATTTATTCACAGTATCATATATATGCGACCTGGGGGCATTATACAGCGCTTCGCGTGAAAAAGCAAGAGGTTTCCGGTGAACTTATGGCAACAGTTTAATAAAGGCCCGCCGGCGGTCGTGCAGTGGTATACTAATGATATCGGCGATTTAGCTGCCGCCACAGACCCTCAATCGCTGGTGCGATCCGGCTCGACAGTTAAGTGTCTGGACCTGTCGCCAGGGCTTTTCTACAACATTCGCAGCAGCATGTAGAAACCGAGCGCCATGGAGCACAACGAGGAAGACGCTGTCGAGCGACTCAACGAGCAGCTCTCGCGTCGTAGCAAGCCACCTGTCTGGCTCTCGCTGGAGTGGTTGGTCGGGGTGCTCTTGCTGGTGGGCGTCGCCGGTTGGAGCGGTTGGGACTGGTGGCAGCAGCAGACCGGCCTGTCAAACTACCGCAGCGGTGATCACTATGTCGGGATCCGCGATTGGGATGCGGCACGGGCAGCCTTCCTCGCGGCCGGTGATTTTAAGGACGCCCGAGCGCGCGCGGCCGGCGCCGCGCAGAAGATAAGCGACCGCGATAGCGCTTACGCCGCAGCCCAGGCTGAGAGCGTAGCCGGGCAGTGGGCGGCCGCTCTGCGCGACTTCCGCCACGTGGGCGAGATAGCACCCGGTTTTCGCGACAGCGTTCCCATGGAGCGACGCGCCGAGAAGCAGGTTTACATGCTGGCGTTAAGCAGCACGGTAGCCTTGCGCGCCCCAGCCGCCGGCTCCCCCGGCCTCTATCTCTACATCGCTAACGGCTGGAACTACCTGCCGGGCAGTGATGCGTCCAGCCAGGTACGTAGCGACAGCGGATTCCCGTGCGTGGTTTACGACACACCCTTTGCTCCGGGTCCCGCCGGGCCAACGCCGAGCGGGACCGTTATTCCCGGCGGCCCCCGTGATGACCTCGGCGTACCTTTGCGCCTGCGCAGCCTCATGGTGGGGCAATATGAGAACGGCACGATTAGCGCCCGGCCGCTGGCTTTCGATCTGATGGGGTTCAACCGGTTCACTTGCGACGACAGTGGGGTGATGGGTGAGAACGCGACCGCAGATGGCAACAACCTGGACGTCCGGCTCGCCTATGCCCGTGGCCTGCAATTCTATACGCCGGGCTACCAGGCTTACACCAGCACGGTGGTCACCCGCGTGCCCCTGCCTGGGCCGGCCTGGGCGATCCTCGCCGACAACGGCTATAAACGCCTGGTTATCGGCAATTACACAAACGTGCTGGGATATCACCCGGAAACTGAACTCTACGTAAGCGCGCCCCAGGGGCAACTTGGGCGCGTGGCCGCCCGCCAGGCCATAGTCCAGGCGGCCTGGCTCAGCTCCGATGGACGCTACTTGCTCTCAGATGAGTTCATACCGGCGGCATCCGGCCCGCAGGATCATCGCCTGGTCTTGTTGACCACCGACGAGAGCCGCGTGCCGCACGTGCTGATGTCTACCACGCGCCATGATTTGCTGGTCGTGGACAATGCCTGGTATGATGCGGCCTTCATCGACTCGGGCGCGTTTGCGGGCAAGTTGCTGATTGAGCGCAAAACCTATCCTGACGGAGAGCTACGCCTGGTCGACCCGGACAACCCGCAACAGACAATTTGGACCACGGATGAGATCGACTTCGTAGATCGATTGCACGTCATGAGCCTGAATAGTGGTATGCTGCTGCCTCTCGGCAGCATGTCCACGAATGCGCTACCGGCTCTCTACGTGGATGCGCACGGCAACGCGAAGGATCTGGCGTTGCCGGTTCGCTATGGTGACAGCCTGGCAGCGGCAAAGGAAATCAACGGGCATATAATCTATACCCTGCTAAACCGCAACACGGGCGCTGACTTGCTGGCGACCGTGCACAGTATTGGACTCCCCGGTACGACGACTACAGATAGTTCCGCAATAGAACTGGCCGCCCTCGCCGGTGTGCCCACCCATCCCGGACAACAAGCGCAGCTTTACGACGGGACGGCCCAGCGCTGGAGCCTCGGTCCTGGCCTGCTGGCCTATACGCAGGACGGACAACTGCAGGTCCGGACATACGACGGCGCAATCTCGCTGCCTTTGGAAGAAGCGGTACTAGCGCTCTACCCATTGGGCCGCTGATCGCAGCGCGCCGGCGGTCTGCGGCTGTCCGCGGCACCTGCTCTGGTGGTGCTACCTTTTCTGCAGCGTTGTGTGCGGCTGAGGCTGGGATTGATCTACCGAGGACAGCGGCTCAGGGGGCGCGTCCGTTTGCAACAGATGCTGTGCCGTAAAGCGATCCGTGATCAAGACGTTAATCAAACGGCCCTGCAACGCGCCCCGAATGGCGCTCAACTTGCGCTTGCCGCCGGCGATCCCTACCGCTCTCTTTACCTGGCGCAGTTGCTCCAGCGGCATCCCGATCACTCGCCCGTTTAATGGTGTTACGGCCGGGTTGCCCGCCGCATCGAAAAACCGCAGGCAGATATCGCCGACGGCGCCCGCCGCGCGCAGGATGTCCAGCTCTTCAGGCGAGAAGATATTACCGCTGCTGGCCAGCAGGCCCGAGGGTTCAACTGTGCCGATACCCACCAGGGCGATCGTTACTTTGCGGAACATGTCCATCGCGTTACGAACGTAACGGTCCACCAGTAATATCGGCATCGCTTCCGGAGACCCAACGATGCCGGGGGCCGGCAGGAGCATCGCCTCGCCGCGGACTAGACTGGCGAGGCGGCCGATCAGGCGGGTGGCGTAAATCTCGGCGGATGGGCTGCCGAGGCCGCCGAGTATCTGCACCACCTGTATCCCGCTAACACGGGACAGCGGTTGCAGGGCATCCACCATGGCCAGCAGCGTTGCGCTCCACGAGGAGACGCCGATCACATCACCCGAGCGTAGCGTGGTCTCCAGGTAATACGCGGCCGCCGCGCCAATGTCACGCAGACTCTGGTCGCCGTGATCGATACTGTCCACCACGACGGCTTCTTTCAGTCCGTACCGCTCTTGCAAATGTTCTTCGAGTTCGGGATAAGCCCCATGGGGCACATTTACCGTTACACGCACGATCTGTTCTTGCTTGGCCCGCTTGAGCAGGCGCGAAACCGTGGCCTGTGACAGGTCGAATTGAGCGGCGATCTCGGGTTGGGTCATGTCATGTTCATAGTAGAGCCGCGCTACCTTCGTCATCAGGCGCAATTCGTCGACTCGTGCCATGCTCTATCCTCCGTCACGACCAGGATTAAGTATGATTGCGCGGATGCCGGCCAGCTGCACCCGTGCGAATGTGGAGCGCGCCTTTTGCGGCCGTTCTGAATAAACGTCTGCCGCGGGACGGCAGTATGCAAGGAGCAGACCAAGGACCGTATACGATCGACCTCTTAGAGCGCCAACCGGTATTTAATCGGAGAGCAAGGAAGGAAAACGGGCAGCGCCGCCCCACCCGACTCGACCTC
>CBJNAR010000479.1:0-4121 GCA_966434075.1 uncultured bacterium | reverse complement strand
AACCGTGTGCAGCCCAACTGTAGGAGCCGGTTGCAAACCGGCGTCGCGCTGGTGTGGGAGCCGGTCTCAAACCGGCTCGCGGTCACGGGCGCAGCCCGTCCAGCAGCAAGCGCACGGACTCCGTGCCCTGCGTCTCCCACTGAATCGCCTCGCGGTCCACGAACCAGAGCAAGACCAGCCCTTCGTAGAGCGCGGCGAGGGTAGTCGCCACGGTGTTCGGATCGACGGGGCGGAACTCGCCGCGGTCGATGCCCTGGGCGATAAGCCGGGCCACCGTCGCCCGGTATTGCTTGAAGTATTCCTTGAGGAACTGGCGCACGGCCTTGTGCCGCGCCGCCACGGCATAGAACTCGAAGGCAATCGATTGCACCGCGGACAGCCGCTGGAAGTCGTCGCCGAGGCGGCGTGTGTAGTCGAGCAGGCGCTCGCGCACCGGGCCGTCGGCGCCTTCCAGCCGGCGCAGCCCGCCCATGCCCAGGTCGAAAATGCGCTGCATCAGCCCGGTGATGATCGCGTCTTTGCTTGTGAAATACCAGTAGAGCGTGCCCTTGCTGAGGCCCGACTCGCGCACGATGTCGTCCATGCGCGCCTCGTGGAAGCCGAGCCGGCTGAAGACGGCGGCAGCGGCGTCTAGAATCTGGTTCTTGCGTTCTTCGCTCACATCGGGCCGGGGCGACATAGCCTGCTCCTGCTAGACTGACCGGTCAGTTTACAAGACGATTATAAACCGGGCAGCAGCGACCGTCAAGCGGCGCCCGGCGGGGGAGGGGGCTGAGGCCGGTGCCTCTTTCTACCGGCCCGCGCGATAGGGTAGACTGAGGGCGATGCACGCGCCGTATCGCATAGCTACGCCGGGAGGATCAGCATGGCGGGCGAATTTCAGCAGGTAGCGGATGCGCTACGCGAGTTTGCGCTGGGGCTCCCCGAGGCCGAGGAAGCCTTTCCCTGGGGCGAACGGGTGGTCAAGGTCCACAAGAAGGTCTTCGTCTTTTTCGGCTTGATGGAAGACCTGGACAAGCGCCTGATGGTCAACGTCAAACTACCGCAGACAGGCATCTACGCGCTGCAAATGCCGTTCGTGCAAGCCGCGGGCTACAACCTGGGCACGCACGGCTGGGTCACGGCGCGCATCGCGCCCGGTGAGCCGGTGCCGCTCGATCTGCTCATGGAGTGGATCGAGGAAAGCTATTGCGCCGTCGCACCCAAGCGACTGGTGGCCCGGCTCGCCGGGGCGCGGAGAGAGCACTAACATGCCGGGGGCGCGCTAAGCGTTGTCCGTACACCCGGGGCCGGACGTCGTCCGGCCCCCGGCATAAGTCTATTCCGGTGCTAACATACGGGCTTACGCGGCGTGCTGGCGCTCGCCTGCCGGCGTCATTTCCCGGCGCGCCTGGATCCAGCGATCCAGGCTGGTGGCCCAGGGCTGCGGGATCAGCAGGAACATGAGCGCCGAACCCCCCAGGGCCACGTTCCCCAGGAAGGAATGCTGCTCCAGTTCCGCCTGGAGGCCCTGCAGGGCCCAGAAGTTATGCATCACCAGCGTGACCGGGACGAGGAACAGCAGCACGGCGGCCACGCCCAGGCGGGGCTGGAACCCCGTCAAGATACTGATGCCGCCGATCACCAGTAGTGCGCTGGCCAGGGTCACTAGAAGGGCCGGGTCGGGGACCCCCTTTGACGCGGCGTAACCGGCTGTCGCGCCCAGGCTCATGACATTCTTGATCCCCGCGCCCAGGTACATCCCGCCGACCAGGAGGCGGCCCAGGAGAAACGCGATCTGGCTGGCTTGTCCCTTCACCATCATCTGAGTGTTCCTTTCGTCGGGCCGCCTTGCGACGGCCCACCATCTCTGCCCATGCCACCGCTCTCAACGTACGGGCAGATCCGCTAGGCCCCGTCAATACTGGTGCTCCCCGTAAGCGGCCCCCCTTGTGCCGGCTCACGATTCTGCTCGACGCCCAACCGGCTCTGGAGGAAGGCAAACAGCGAACGCACGTCCCCGAAACTCGCCGTCTGGTGGCTGCCCGGCTCTTCCAGCGAAGCGCGCCACAGCGGCTGCCCTTTGCTGTCCCGCGTACACCACATCCTGAGCATGTAGGATAGATAGCGCGTATCGCCGTCTTGCTGTGCATTCATGTTTGCCGACTCCAGATCCCTCAGGTCTGAACCGAGGATAGCATGCGATCGTCAAGAAATCGTCAAGAAATCGGCCGTTTGCATGGGAATTGCAGAGGGAATATAATCAGTAGTGGGTCCATCGCCTGTGCACCGTGGCCGCGGTGCGTCCCAGGTCCGCCGTCGGTAGGAGGCTAGGCTACACTATGGCACAGTTGCGGGCCTATTTCCTCGGTCCTCTCCAGGTCACGCGGGACTCCCGGCCTGTTACCGGCTTTGAGTCGGACAAAATGCGCGCGCTCCTGGCCTACCTCCTCATCGAGACAGATCGGCCCCACCGCCGGGAGGCCCTGGCGGCGCTCCTCTGGCCCGACCAGACGGATATCGCGGCCCGGCAGAGCCTGCGCCAGGCGCTTTACGTCCTGCGCCACGTCCTGGGCAGTGGAGACCCCCGCCCCGGTGAGCCCAAGCACCGGCACGACGACGCCGGCCCCGATGCCGGCCCGCTCCTTGTCACCCGACAGACCGTGCAGTTCAATCCGGGTCGCGATACCTGGTGCGACGTGGCGCTGTTCAGGCACCTCCTCGCCGCCTGCAAAGCGCATCAGCAGCGATCCGGCCACACGGATCGCTGCGCCGAGTGTATCCAACGCTTGCACCAGGCGACCGATTTGTACCGCGGCGAGTTCTTACAGGGATTCCTCATCGCGGATAACAGCGCGTTTGAGGAGTGGATGCTGTTGGAGCGGGAGACGCATCATCGCCAGATGCTCCGCGCCCTTGAGCGGCTGGCGGACTATTATGAGGAGGCCGGCGCACACGAGCAAGCATTGCACTTTGCGTTGTGGCAGGTGAAACTGGAACCGTGGCGCGAAGAGGCCCACCGGCAGGCGATGCGGCTGCTCTCGCGCACGGGGCAGCGCAGCGCGGCGCTCGCCCAGTACGAAGCCTGCCGCCAGACGCTGGCCGCCGAGCTGGGCCTGGAGCCGGCGCGCGAGACCACCGCGCTCTATGCCCGTATTCGCGACGCCGAAACCGAACATCCTCCGGAGCGCCCGGTGGGGGGCAGGGCTGTCCTGCCCGTTGCCGCGACTCCCCTCATCGGCCGCGAGGCCGAAGTGACGGCGGTGGTCGAGCAATTACTGCGCGATGAGGTACGCCTGCTAACGGTCACGGGACCGGGGGGCACGGGCAAGACGCGCATCGCGCTACAGGCCGCCACCGACCTGCAAACGCATTTCGCCGACGGTGCCTACTTTGTCAATCTCGCGCCGCTCACCGACCCTGGCCTGGTCGCCGCCGCGATCGCCACCGTGCTGGGCGTGAAGGAGCTACCCGATAAGACAGTGCTGGACAGCATCGTTTCCTACCTGCAAGGCAAACAGGCGCTGTTGCTGCTTGACAACTTCGAGCAGGTCGCGGACGCAGCGCCCCTCATCGGACACCTGGTCCGGTCAACGTCGGGCGTGAAAGTGCTGGTGACCAGCCGGGCGGCGCTACGCTTGCGCGGCATGCATGAGTATCCGGTTGCGCCCATGGCGCTGCCCGATCGCCGGCACCTGCCTGCCCTGGAGCGCCTGACGGCATACGAGGGGATCCGTCTGTTTGTGGCGCGGGCGGCGGCGCTCAAGCCGGGCTTTCAGCTTACCGCGGACAACGCCGCGGCTGTCGTGGAGATCTGCCACCGGCTGGACGGGTTGCCCCTGGCGATCGAACTGGCGGCGGCGCGCATCCGGGTGTTGCCGCCGCAGGCGATGCTCGCGCGGCTGCAAAGCCGGCTGGAACTGGTCGCCAGTAAAGACCGCGACGTGCCCACCCGCCAGCAGACGCTGCGCCACACGCTGGACTGGAGCTATAACCTGCTCGACGATGCCGAGAAAGCGCTGTTCCGCCGGCTCGCGGCGTTCCAGGGAGGGAGGACGCTGGAGGCCATTCAGGCGGTCTGTGCGTTCGCCGACCACGAGACAGATCTCCTGGATGGGATCGAGGCGCTAATCAGCGCCAGC
>CBJNAR010000478.1:0-4127 GCA_966434075.1 uncultured bacterium | reverse complement strand
GCCGGGCAGCCGCAGGTTGGGCGGTGAGGCGGGGCGGGAGGTTGCTGCAACCGGGGAGGCGCGGGGGGGTGCGCTGGTCCCCGGTGGGCATGCTTAGTCTACTATACCCGGTGGAAGCGCGCGCGGGAATCAGGTAAATTACGTACTCCGCCCGGCGCCGCTGTGGAGGCGGAGTACGTAATATTACGTACTCCGAGTTGCTTCCCCTCACGCTTGTCACTCTGAGCGCAGCGAAGAGTCTCGTCTTATCTCCCGACGAGACGAGATGCTTCACTGCATTCAGCAAGCCAAGGGAGAAATGTCACTCTGAGCGCAGCGAAGAGTCTCGTCGCGTCGCTGAGGAGACGAGATGCTTCACTGCGTTCAGCATGACAGCGAAACGGGCCGGGGCTAGTGATCGGCCTTGCGGACCGATTCCAGCACGTCGCTGAACTCGCGGTGGATGTTGATCGGCTGGCTGAAGGTCAGCCGGTAGCCGTCGGGGTCCTGGATGGTGCAGTCGCGGGCGTTCCAGGGCCGATCCGCCGGAGGCTCGGCGATGGTCGCTCCCGCCGCGGCGGCCTGCGCGGCGATGTCGTCCACCGTGCGCTCGGCCAGGGTGGCGCTGAAGCTCAGCGTCACGCCCAGCCCGCGCGGGCCGGCGGGCGCCGGGCGGCTGGTGAGCAGCAGGTCGGCGTACTCCACCCAGCGCAGGTGCACCAGGCCGGGCGCCCCGCCGGGGCCGGGCATGGTGAAGATATGCTGGAAGCCCAGCGCCTCCTGATACCAGCGCGCCGCCGCGGCCAGGTCGGTCACATGCAGCAGCGGGAAGCTGGGCATGGGATAGATTTCGATATTCGGGTCCATTTGCGCGTCCATGATGTCCTTGCTCCTTACGACTAGGGTATTCTGCGGTGTGCTAATGCACACAGCTCCCAGTCTAAAGCATGACGTAACGTCAGAGTCAAGAGGGGCGGCGGGACAATTTGGGATATGGTCGGGGTGGGAATCATTTCACCGCGAAGACGCGAAGGACGCGAAGCTTGTTTATCTAAACGACTCTGCGTCCTTGGCGCCTTGCCTGAAAGTGAGAAGGCCGGGTAGCCCTGGGGAATTGTCATTCTGAGCGCAGCGAAGAATCTCGTCTCGTTGGGGCCAAGACGAGACTCTTCGCTGCGCTCAGAGTGACAAGCTACCTTTCATACCCACCAATGTCCCACCGGGACACACCCCACTCTGCGGTGAGCTTCGTCATCGCGCGGATATGCTGCATTTAACTTAACATAAATAACCTTCGCGTCCTTCGCGTCTTCGCGGTGAACCCAAGAGGCGCGGCTCAGTCCTTCGTGCGGATGTGGTAGGGCACGCTGGTGACGACGATGCCGGGGCGGAACAGCAGCGCGCCCTTGAGCCGCAAGGCCGACTGGTTGTGCAGCAGGTGCTCCCACCAGCGCGAGGCCACGAACTCCGGGATCAGCACGGTCAGGATGCGGTCGGGCTGCTGGCGGTGCAGCGCGTCGATGTAGAGCAGCAACGGCCCC
Source organism: uncultured bacterium (assembly GCA_966434075.1). Taxonomy (GTDB): domain Bacteria; phylum Chloroflexota; class Chloroflexia; order QHBQ01; family JAICKM01; genus JAICKM01. The sequence continues at coordinate 2,607 of CBJNAR010000478.1, read as the reverse complement.
AGCAGCGACCGGTAGGGCGACTCGACGATGACCAGCGGCACCTCCGGTGCCCACTTCTTCCACTTGGCTTCCAGCTTTTCCACGTCCTCGGCTTCTTCGTCGGCGGCCACGTGCACGGCCACCACGTTGTCGGTCAGCGACCGGGCATAGGCCAGCGTGCTCAGCGTGACCTGGTTGAACCCGGCCACAGGCATGACCACCAGGTGGTGCAGAGGGTGGAACGCCGCGGGGTCGACGGTGCCGTCGGCGGGCGGGCGCTCGGCGTCGGGCAGGTTGAGCAGCGGGTGGGTGGGCAATACCGCGCCCTGCACCGCCGCCCGCCCCACCAGCGGATCGATCTGGGCCACGCTCAGCTTGCGCGACACCTCCTCGTAGTGCTTGTGGATGCGCAGGAACACCAGCACCACCAGCGGCACCACGATCATCACGATCCAGGCGCCCTCGCCGAAGCGCGTGATCGCCAGGATGATCGAGACCATGGCCGTGGTGAGCGCGCCCGCGGCGTTAAAGGCCAGGCTGACCTGCCAGCGCGGCGGGCGCAGCCGCCACCAGCGCCGCACCATGCCGCTCTGCGACAGGGTGAACGCGGTGAACACGCCGATGGCGTAGAGCGGCAGCAGGCCCTCGACCCGCCCGCCGAACACCACGATCAGCACGCCCGCGAACACGCCCAGCGTGATGATGCCGAAGCTGAAGGCCAGCCGGTCGCCGCGGAAGGCGAACTGGTGGGGCAGGAAGCGGTCGCGGGCCAGGAAGAAGCTGAGCCGCGGGAAGTCGGCGAAGGCGGTATTGGCCGCCAGCACCAGGATGAGCGCCGTGAACACCAGGAACGCCGTATAGATGGCGCCCGGCCCGAAGATGGTGCGCCCCAGTTGTGAGACCACCGTCTCGGAGTTGGAGATCTGCACCTCGGTATGGTCGGCCAGGAAGGAGATGCCCAGGAACATCGCGGCCAGCAACACGCCGAGCACGGTCAGCGTGGTGGCGGCGTTCTTCGACTCCGGCTTCTCGAAGGCCGGCACGCCATCGGAGATCGCCTCGATGCCGGTCAGCGCCGAGCAGCCGGCGGCGAAGGCGCGCAACAGCAGGAACAGCGTCACCGGTTCGAGCAGGCCGCCGGGGCCGCCCGGCAGCACAGGTTCAGGCACGTTCGCCACCAGCGGCAGCGTGTCCGTGACCCCGTACTGGAACAGGCCCAGCGCCAGCATGCCGAACATCAAGATCAGGAAAACGTAAGTGGGCGCGGCGAAAATCGTGCCCGACTCGCGGATGCCGCGCAGGTTCAGCAGCACCAGCACGATAATGGCGATCAGCGCGCCCTCGACGCGCAGCCCGGTCCAGTGGCCCAGGTTCATGGTTTCGGCCAGCGAGATCAGGTTGGCGACCCCGGCGGAAATACTCACGGCCACGGTCAGGATGTAGCCGGTGAGCAGCGACGCCCCGCCCACCAGCCCCGGCAGCGTGCCCAGGTTGTCCTTGGACACGATATAGGTGCCGCCGCCCTTGGGATAGGCGAAGATCGTCTGCCGGTAGGAGAAGACCACGATGGCGATCAGTACCGCGATGGCGACGGCGATCGGGATGTTGTAATGGAACGCGCTGCTGCCCGCGACCACCAGCGTCGCCAGGATGGCCTCGGTGGCGTAGGTGACGGACGAGAGCGCATCGGACGAGAGCACGGCCAGCGCCTTGATCTTGGTCAGCCGCTCGTGGGCCGCCGCCGCCGTGGAGATGGGCGAGCCGATAATGAAGCGCTTGAGCGCGTCGAAGCCGCGCCCGAACCGCGAGGCGGGCCGGATGGCGCCGGGCAACGCTTCGAGGTGGCCGGGGCTGATGCGGCGGAACCCGCCCTTGGTCGGGCGCACGCGGCGCACATACTTGTCGCCGGGGTGCGTGCCGTGGTGGACCTGGCGGCTGTAGAGCTCGGCCATGGACAGCCGGGCGCCGCCGGAGGTCAGGTCACGGTCGCGGTCGCGTTTCGCGGCGCCGCTGAGGCCGGGCACGATGAGGTCTTCGTCGAGCCGGGCCGAGGTCTCTCCCACGGGCGGCGGTGCCTCTTTAGCCGCCCCCATGGGGGCAGGCGCGCCCGCGGCGGGCGGCGGCGTACCGGGCCGCTGCACGCGGATCGTCTCATGACCGGGGCGGGCCGTGGGTGCCTCTTGCGCGGCGGGCCGGGCGCCGTTGGCCGAGGCCGGGCCGTTCGCCGGCGGCGCCGGGGGCGCGGATGCCTCTTGCGGGGCCGGCGGGGGGTTGGGTTGGATGGATGGCTCCGGCGCCGAGCCGGAGGCGTTGTGCTTGCTTGTCATACATTCCTCTCGGGCAGCAGAGGAGGCCGCGCCGGTGATGTCGTCAACAGATCCCAGCAAAGCAAAAACCGCGCCGCAGCCTCGCCTTGCGCGGGCCACCCACCCGGCCGCGACCGGGTGCGCCGCCCGCGCTTCCGGACCCGCGCGCTACCGGGTCCTCCCCCTATTCTATCACACCATGATATGCCGGATCAGCCACGCCGAGGGGTCAGTGGTCAGGGGTCGGTGGTCGGTGGTCAGTGGTCAGTGGTCAGTGGTCAGCGGGGGGTAGGGCGGTAGGGCGGCCACGCCGGGCCGCCCC